>JAOZUJ010000010.1 GCA_029938745.1 Candidatus Moraniibacteriota bacterium | reverse complement strand
TATTTTTTCTAATTGTTTTTGCGCAACAAATCGCTTTACCGTTTCATCCGGAAATCCACCAATCACAAAATGAATATCATCATTTTTTTCAATAACAGATGGTATTGAATCCATAATATGATTGATGCCTTTATTGCCAATCAATGCCCCTGTATACACAACAACAAACTTATCTTGAGGTACATTATATTTATTTCTTAACTTCTTTATATCAAAATCCTTTTCATATTCAGAAATATTAACACCGTCACACAAATAGATCGTTTCCTTATTTTCTCGCGATTGCGCAATAACAGAAACATTCTCCTGAGCACTGACAACTGCCACATTTCCCATGCTATCAATCCAATTTTCCATAGCCCGAAAGATCGTGCCAATCGGTGGTACGCCGAGATATCCATGTGAACGCATCTCGCCCACCAAGCTCCCATGAAAATCAGATACAAGTGGCAACTTACGCCAAAAAAATATTATCTGCATCAATCGCCCAATCAAAACACCTTCATGTAAATGCGCATGAATTATATCTGGTTTCCAACTGCCGATCATATTGAATGACTTCACGATTAAAAAAATATTCAGTAATACTTTTTGCCAATCTGGACCAGCTTCTGTTTTTTGATACCAAAAAAGCCATCTACGGATTCTTCGTACATCAATATTCGTTGTTATATAATCATCAATATCATCACCATTGTGATATGTTACGATTGTAATTTTATGCCCCAAACGCTCCAATGCTCGTGCTTCTTCTAAAATCCGGATATGTGTCCCACGGTGAGAGAAAAACGGTGTCGGCGCAATCATTAAGATCTTCACAAAACTGCACTATTAAAACGAAAATAAGTAATTTTCTATTTTAAAAATAACACACTTTTGACATTGTGACAAACAATATTTATTTATCCATATCTTCAACTGTAAAATGTATGCTGTCACCACGTTTTACGTCACCAGTAATCAGTTTTTTTGCTACTGCATCCGTCACCGTACTATCAATATAGTGAATGAGTGATCGCGCACCAAACACTGGGTCAAAACCTTCTGTAATAATTTTTTGTGCAACTTCATCATCAAATATGATATCAACATTGTGTTCTTGCTCCATTTTTGTTTCAAATTCTGTTAAAAGTATTTTTGTCACACGTTCAACGTGATCTTCTTCAAGTGGATGAAATATAACTATATCGCCAAAACGATTGAGAAATTCTGGTCGAAATGCACCACTGTCAATAATAATATCAATGATGCGTTTCTCCATTGCATCATTGTCCATGCCAGATTCGATCATCTTTTTGATTGTCACAGCTGCCACATTAGATGTCGCAATAATGATCATCGTTGTAAAGTTGACCTTGCGTCCAAATGCATCATGCAAAAACCCTTCATCCAAGATCTGCAAAAAAAGATCTAGCACACGAGGATCTGCTTTTTCAATCTCATCCAAAAGCAAAAGTGCGTATGGATGTTCGCGTGCTGCCGTTGTAAGAATTCCTTGTTGCTTTAACTCCTTTGAACCAATCAGCTTATCTATTGCACTGTCCCCTTGAAACTCACTCATATCCAATCGAATGACTTTGTCACGTGAGCCATAATATTGATCAGCCAAAACCTTTGCCATTTCAGTTTTACCTACTCCTGTCGGACCTAGGAAAAGGAAACTGCCCGCAGGCTTATCTGCCTGTGTCATTCCAGAACGCATTTTTCTTACTGCTCCTGCCACAGCATTCACAGCATCGTTTTGTCCCACAATACGCTCGTGAAATGATTCTTCCAATGATAATAGTTTTTCAGATTCATCTGTTTGTATTTTTCCCACGGGCACGCCAGTCTTTACACGAATAAAGTCATCAACAGTCTGCACATCGATAAACCCAGTGCCATGTTTTTGCCATTCTATGAAAACATCCATTGCCAAATCAATTGCTCGTGTTGGCAACGGTGCAGTATTTGTATATCGTGTAGAATCAGAAATAATTTGACGTAATGATTGATATGTAAACGGTGTGTGATCTTTTCCATAAAATCTCGTGAACAAAACCCTCATTGCCCCATCTTCATCCATCTCATGTACTGGAATAACATCAAAATTACGCAAAAAGGTTTTTTGATCATTGATGTGCTCATAAAAATTTTCTTCAGAAGCAATGCCAATCATGCGAAATGATTCGAGCGGCGCATACTGATTTATAATTTCACTAAATGAAAATCCATATTGTTGCTGTGTGTGCATATACTTTTCGAGACCATCCACAACTAAAATTACGTTCCCCGCGTGTGCTGCCTCAAAAAATAAATGATGAATTAAATCTTCTGGATCTTTTCCGTTACTGCGAGCCTGTGCAATCACACTCGTAAAATCACATTGTAAAACACGCATGTGACGCATAAAATCACTTTGAAAATATCCACTACGAATTCTCCGTGCTAATTCATGCACGATCATGTGTCGCCCGGTGCCCGGTGCACCAGTGAGTATCATGTTATTTTCATTTGTTCGTGCTAAAACTACTTCTGCCAAATGCATCTCTTGCACAAAACCATAAAATTGCGTGTACACATCATCGCCTGTGTCAAATCGTGTAATGTCTTGTGCATATTTATCTAATTGTGTTGTATATCCAAAATGCCAGTTTAGTCCAATTGGTCGCTTTTCCAAAAATTTCTCCACTGAAAATGGCTGTGCATCTACTTCACGTTCTTTTTGTTTTTCTAATTCCCATGAAATAATTTTTTCAAATTCTTCGATTGTGATATCTTGCTCTCTTAAAAATTTCTTAAATGCATCAAAATCATGTAATACATTCTGTGGAATTTCTTCTTTACTCACTCCAATGCGTTCATAAACACGATAGAACCACTTTTGTTGATGCAACTCCATAATATCCATTTGATTGTACGGCTTGTGTCCAATGATACGATATGTAATATATGCAAACAATACAACAATACATGTCACCACGCACACACTGACACCAACGAGCCAGTGCTGTGTAAAAAATATTGGTATTGAAATAATAATAAACAGTGGTGCAAATACATATACAGCAATAATTATTGTTCCACCAAAAATAACAAGTAACCACACAAACAGTGCAAAAAATACGACAACAAGTCGGACCACTGCACCAATGATACGAGAAATAAAATTCCACAAAAACTTTTTCAGTGATCTAATTGGACTAAAACCACGCCATGTCTTTGGTGAAATATCCCTATGCCACGGTGAAAAAAGTGTACGAAAAAGCAATCCCACTGAATAATATCGCGGAATAAATACTATAAATCGCTTCCATATTGCAAAAAACTCTCGTAAACCAGCTCCAATATACCATTGTAAGAAACTCTTCTTATTCATTTTATTTTTATATTTAGAATAATTCCATTCTACCACAAATATCACAATATGTCAGAAATAAAAAAGGCTATGTGTTTGTATCTACAAACACATAGCTTTATATCAATGAGGTTTATATATACCTCCTCATACGAGTTGCAACAACTGCAATGTTTTTACTTGCTTCTTTTTTTGAGATGACGTGCCATAGCCATTTGTTACTGTTGTGGCCGAGCGCATGTACAGCCACAAAGTAATCGACACAGCATACAACATCGTCGGCACCGTAATAAATAACAGTGTTGGATCAAGGGCATGTATGACAGGTAGCAACACAGCCAAACCACACACCTCGATTAACCGACGTAAGCGATAACACTCCAATTTAACAATCGCTGGATTGTAACACCCACACTTTGCATAATATACGCCACGATCATGTTCTCGTTTAAATACATGTCTGCGATTGTTTTTACCTATTTTTTTCATCAGAAACTTCCAGACTCGCATCGATAGCGCACTCAAAATGATAACATTTATACATAGAAAGAATACACCAGGAACTACAAACTCTGTGTTATAGATCAAAAACAGCGCATATCCAGCAAACGCAATGTGCAAGCCATCAATAAATCTTTTCGCCAGCCAAAAATTATTATGGCGAGTCCAACGTTGCAATTGTTGCATCGCCGGATCAACAAAATACATAATTACTGCATCTGCAAAAAATAAAATTCGTTTCATGAGTTCAACCTCTCTTGAAAAATTATTAAAAAAACTATCTTGTCTTTGTTCTTTAATAATATACACAAAATTTCGTATTTGTCAATTGTATAAATTTATATTCTACTACACATATTAAATTATGATGTACAAAAATAAAATCCACTTCCTCAAATTTGAGAAAGTGGATTGACATTATTGTGACAAACTTAATACTTGCGGAAAAGCAAAAAGTTCTTGTTTATCATAACCGATTTTTTTACCGTGCATGCTTGGATTATGATCGTACTCTAGGTGATTTTGGCAAGTAACACGCTTGATTGAATCTTTCATTCCACTCCAGCATAATACCTGCTGTTAACATCTCAGCAATACGATCCATCCAATATTTTTCTGCATGAAGTTCGATCAAATATTTATGTAGCTGCAGATAATCTGCAATCACGGTCATCCCAACTTTTATGTCAGAAGCTTTCAACTGTTTGGAGAATCGCTCCTTTTCTTCTTCGGATAATACCGCATAAAAACATAATATTTGCACATCTTCTTCTTTGAACTTTTTCGACATAACGCACCCCCATTTCTATGATTAAACGTAGCCTCAACTCTTACATTTCAATTTTTCATTTGTTAAAAAACAGTATTTCAGATTAACGTGAATAACAGTGTTTGTCAATCACGCATATTACAGATATAATACACTTAATGCAAAAAACAGACAAAACAGACAAAACGTTATTACAAACCATTATTCTAATGGTTGTTTTATACGCGTGGATTGCGCTTATCAGTGCTCTATTTGGGATCTTCTATCCAGTTGTCATATGGTCAGCATGGTTGATTATTTGTGCTATCCTCTTTTTCAAAAAAATTATTGTTTTTCCCCAGCCATCCAAGGAATTTACAACCTATATGCTCATTGCTATGAGCTTTGCACTTGTCATTGCAATTTTTACTGTACCGACAATTTTTTCTGGTCGTGATCAAGGTTCACTTTCTGAAGCGGCCATCCGATTATCTGAAAATCATAATTTAATACAACACACATCTGAAAGCGACGTATTTTTTGATATTTATGGTCGTGGCAAAGCACTCAATTTCCCTGGCTTTTTTTATACACCTGACAGCGGATTACTGACACAATTTCCATTACCCTACACGAGCTTTATTGGTGGATTTTTTGGAATTATCGGTATCAATGGTTTTATTGTTGCAAATGTTATACTTCTTTTTACATTCATACTCACAATTACTGCTGCTGCTCGTCATTATATGAATCATCGCTATACACTTGCATTCATGGCAATATTACTCTCTTCATTTTCTATTGGATGGTTTGGCAAGTTTACGCTGAGTGAAAATATTGCAGGCGCACTTTTGTGGAGCGTTTTTATACTATATTTATTTTTGCAAAAAACACCACAACCAAAAACATATTTTATCTTTTTTATCACATTATCTCTTCTACTTTTTACACGTATCGAAGGTATTTGGTTTTTTATTATATTTTCTTTTCTTCTGTTGTATAACAAATCAATTCGTTCATTTTTACGACAGAGCCTGTGGTGGCGTGTCATATTTCCATTGACAACATTATTTGTCATTACACTGAATGTGCTGATTATGAATATGCCTTTTTTTCTTACACTCATAAAAGCTGGCACATCCACAGGCACAGGAGAAAGCACTACTCAATTTATCGATGAATTAAACTATCTTTTTTCTATTTATTCTTTATACGGATTATTATTGCCACTTCTACTCACAGCTGTCGCAAGTCTTGTTGCATTGCGATATAAACGCTATCGCACAATTTTATTACCGCTCATTGTCGTGCTACCTTTGATGTTATATTACATTTTCCCAAACATTAGCGGTGATCATCCATGGATGTTACGACGATTTGTTTTTGCACTTCTGCCTGCAACAATTTTAATTAGCGTATCATTTATATCATACATCCGATCAAATACGCTAGTTAAGCGCAGTATCAAATACACAATAATCGTTCTACTTTTTCTTGCAAATATTCCTGCATTTATTACTTTTATTGCATATGCGGAGAATTCTACACTTGCTAAACAAGTAACTATTCTATCTCAAAACTTTGGCAATAATGACCTTGTTTTAGTTGATAAAAATGTCGCAGGCAACGGTTGGAGTATGATCACAAATCCACTCCGATCATTCGATAATAAACATGCCGTGTATTTTTTCAATCCACATGATTATGATAAAATAAATACAGACATGTTTGATAAAGTTTTCCTTATCACATCAAATGAAAATGTAAAAATATACACGGACGTCCTTTCAAATAATATGCAGTATGCTGGTAAATATACTTTTACTGTGGATCAATTACAGTCTCAGCTAGATAATGCCGCGACATTTCCCAAAAAAGAAATACAAACTATTCGTGGCACCATCTATGAACTAAAGAAAAAATAATGTTAAATATCACACCATACATCACACTATCCAATACACAAAAAAAACACTATGTCATCATACGTATTGGTATATTTTGTGTGTTTGTTCTTTTTGTGATTATTTTTGTAAAAGCACTTCTTTTTCCTACACAAACATTTCAATTTAACAGTGCCATTGATTCACTTGCAAATACAATTTCACACCCATATGAATCAAAGGACGGTACCAGTTTTCACATTTCTGCATATGGAGAGTCCGATGGTATCAAAATTTCCATCACACTCCCAAAAAATGCACCAGAATTACCAGAAGACACCACTCTTTTAATCCGTAAATCATATTTATCATTCTTATCACCCATTAACACACAAAAATATACAGATCATATTGTGACAACATATAGCGATGACAAAGCGTACTATATTAGCAAGGGCAAATTAATATCTCCCCTTATTAGTGAAAATGCTTTTGATTCGTATCTTTTCAAAAATCACACAGCAGATATTGAAAGTGGATCTCTTAATAATCTGCTACACACAAAAGAATATGTAGGATTTGCACCTGCAACGCTCATCTCATCTAAGGATAGTATTTACGTTACTGATGGAAATACTAAACACCCATTTCAAGATGAGCGCGCATTTGAAGCAATGGGCTACAATTACGACAACGTAATTGATACAAATAGCGAAGAGCGCGCACTACACGACAAAGCAAAATTATTTACTGTTCGCAGTTCTCATCCTTTTGGTACTATATTTTATGCACAGGATGCAGACCGCACATATATCTATAACAATGATATGTTAAACAAAATCCCTACTACAAAAATCGCCAAACAGCATGCAATCACCACTCAAGAATTATCACGTGATACCATAGCATCATGCACGCTCAAAAAACGTCCATTCTCACGTAAATATTCATGCACAGCATCACTTAAAGATATCCAATATTTTGAAGGAAATACCTACAAAATTGCCCTACAAGACGCACCTAGCACCAAAATTCAAACAGCACATATTAAATTATTTACCACCACAAGCGATACCTCCCTTGCACAACGTGCAGATGCAATCAAACGCCGACTTAATACAATATATAATTAACGTTTATGCAAAAGATAAAAAACATTATTAAAAATCCAATGACCTATAAACTTCTTGTTGATATCTTTTTATTGCTTCTTCTTGTGGTTCTTGGTTTTATTTTTTTTGAGACATTGCTACCTGGGATTATCACATCGTATATTTCCCCATTTACATTATTTACAATTTTATTTATTTGTATCGGTCTCATATCATTCACTGCACATAAACTCAATGTATCTTCACCAATAAAAACACATAAAAAAATTATTGGGATCTTCGCATCACTATTTTTTGCATTCCTTATTGGCATTGCAGGATTTCGTTATGGATTTTTCTTTGATAGTATTATTGCTATCTTTTCATTGATAACATTCGTCCTCCTACACTCCCTCGTGCGTGATATGATACGTTCTTAGATAATTTATATTATAAAAAATTTATGAGCTTTGAATCATCTCCATTATTCAAAAATACTAAAAAATTACCAGAGGACAATGACGACTTAATCACAAATAGTATTCCTCTTGAAAAAGAACATCTGAATGAAACAAATGCTCACAAACAAGCGCGAGAAGGCTTTGCGATGATCTATGAAAATTCTTCAGATCCACATAAGCGATTGTCTGACATAATGAAACACATTGATCCTTTTTTCACATATATTGACAAAGCAATCCTTCCACAAGAAAAAATTGACAATATTAAAACAAAATTACAAATGTCTCTATCTATAGAGAATAAAGATGAGTTTGCAAATTTTATAACAAAAACTATTGAGCCTCTTATTGATATCAAAAATAATAATCGTGCAGAATTTGAAAAAGCACATGCACAAGCAATGAATGAGTCTCGTGGATTTATAGAAATAAATAGATTATTATCTTATGGAAAATCTGGTTCAATTATTCATATTCATGCTCCAGCTGGAAAAACAGTCGACAACAAGATCACACTCTATCGAGATGGCATGACAAAACTGGCAGAAGTTGTTCACAATGATTCCGAGATCAAAAATATAACAGCTACGTCATATATTGTTGCTGAACATCCAGGACTTTTTAAACGTGCTGGATTCACAATAGGAGATGTAACCAAAGAATTCAAAGAAGAGCATTATTATAATGAAAAAGCAACTATTAAAAAGGCGACAATTAGCCGAGAAGATTTTTTGCAAAGATTTTATAAAAAATAATTTTTTAATACGTAATTAAAATAGAGACCTCTGTAGAGGCCTCTATTTTCGCAATACGCGAAGTGTTTTTCTTGCGCATTTATCCCATGAAAATTTTTCTACACGCTTCAGACCAACAGTAATCATATTTTCTTGCTTCACACGATCGTCAATCACGACAATAACGCACTCTGCACATTCATTACTGTTTTGTGCGTCAAAATATATCGCAGCATTTCCCAATACTTCTGGAATACTTGAATTACGAGCAGCCACTACTGGCGTGCCAGATGCCAATGCTTCCAGCCCTGCAATGCCAAATCCCTCATACAGTGACGGAAACACAAACACTTTTGCACTGCGCACAAGTGTTACAACATCTTCAAAAGGAATGTTTCCAGTAAATATAATATCTTGTGTGTATTTATTTTTTTGTGCATACTCTCGTGTTTTTTGCCATAACCATCCATTTCCACCAACGAGTACTAATTTCATGTTTTTGTGTTTTTCTTTTACTTGTACAAAAGCATCAATCAATGTTTTGAGATTTTTACGTGGTTGCACAGCTCCCACATGAATTAAATATTGCCCAGATGTAATATTATATTTTTGTAATACTTTTTTTACTTCACGCTCATTTACTTTCTTTTGCCAACGCACAGCATCAAACCCATGATGGACAACTGTTATCTTTTCTTTTGTTAAGTGTGGATAAAATCGTAATAGATCTCTTTTTGTTGCTTTTGATACAGCAATAATATGATCTGCATTTTTGACTGCGTAATTTGTTAGAAAGTTCAGTTTTTTTACATCTTTTGGTGGAAATGTCTCTGGAAAAATTTTAAATGCAAGATCATGTATTGTAACAACAAATTTTGTATTTCTTAATCGTGCAACTGGTAAATTATGTAGTGGCATCCATACGACATCTGGACTTTCGTGCATTACATCAAAAGCAAACCGTGTTTGTGTCCATAGTGGTATGTGTGATAATTTTTTGATCATATAATTACTTTCTTGTGGTGGCGCAATACTTTTGTTAAAAGTATCTTGATGATAGATCAAAAATGTGTCATCTGTTGCGATGTTGCCAAAACGCTTGAGCATCTCGCTAATATATACACGTGTACCATCAATTCGCTGTGCGTCCAATTCAGATGCGTGCACCGCTATTTTCATACAAAACTCTTTCACATCACGCGCATCTTCCAATACAAAATCACCCACACGTGTCCGTACTAAACCCGAAAGATATGCACCTGTATGCAGATTATCGCCAATATCTCGTGCCAGTGAACGAATATATGTTCCCTTACCACATACAACACGGATTTTGAGTTGCGGATATTCATAAGAAATAATTTCAATGTTTTCAATGTGTATTTGTCGCTTTTTCATTTGAACATCCTCTCCACGTCGCACTCTCTTATATGCCTCCTGTCCATCAATTTTAATTGCACTATACACTGGTGGCAGTTGTTCTCTGTCACCAATAAACTTCTTCACAATTTTTTCAATATCTGCACGTATTGGTTTTTTATTTTCATTAACAACAGTTTTTTCACCTTCAGCATCATCAGTTGTGCTTACTTGTCCAAGTGTTATATCAGCAATATATTCTTTTTCACTTGCAACAATATTACTAATATCTTTTGTATATTCACGTCCCACTGCCACAACCAAAACACCACTTGCGAGTGGGTCTAGTGTGCCAGCATGACCTACTTTTATTTTTTTATTTCCGCTCTTCCGACGTGCCCAATATTTTACAATTTGAACAGCACGCTGAGACGAAATGCCAAGTGGCTTATTGAGCGCAAAAATACCTACAACTTTCATATATAATTTAAATATTCAAAAACAAACATCCACATCCTCCATTAATTAGATCAGCCTGCCTACCCATGTACATATTATGTCAATAATAGAAACATTCGTCAAAAAATAATAAAAGCAGCTAAAAAGAATTATTTTTTAACTGCTTACATCAGATCACTATTTATATCACATTTTTTACATCTCATAATATTTTTCCCATAAAAATTTAGCGTTTTGTGTTCGTGATATCTCCTTAAACCCACGACACCTTATCCAAAAATACATTTATGGTACAACGGTGAAAGCTTTTCACTACATATCTAAAGCGAAGTCTGCATCGCTACGTGTATGTTTCAAGATGCGAATCATTCTATCGATCTCTTCAATTTCACAATATTTTTGTAAAAGTTTGAGTCGCGCAATACATTCGTCATATTTATCCTCAAGACTATCAAGATCTTTTTGAAAGATAAATCTTCGAAGTACAACACCTGGTGCATGTACCATTTCTTTTTCAAGTGAAACTGGTTTATATGTATTTTTACAAAAACCATCAACAAAACTGTATGTTCCCTTAAAATTATGCTCAACAACTATTATCATAAATATTCTCCTTTCTCTCCTCTTGAGAGAATTAGTAGTTTATATACTGCAATTTGTTAAAGATCTGATGTTGTTTATATAATACACAAAAATACTATTAAGTCAACAAAAAAATGACTAAAAGGATATATCCTTTTAGTCATTTTGCAATGTTCTACGTAATAGCACATTGTTTCATGTGCTTTTTCATACGTTTTTTGAAGTTTTTTGTTGTTGCCTCAAGCTCATGAGCCAAGATTCCCCATTTTCGAGCCAATGGCAAATAGATCCTCATTGTCTCTCTGTGTTTACGATAAATTTTCTCTATATCGCAAGACCACAATGTCAGTTGATTGTGAAGCCGATCTGCAAGCTTGATCAAAAAAAACTCAAACGGAGCTGAAATAAATCGAGCATGATAATATTCTAATTGCGTCACCTCGTCACCATCAAAGTCAGACTTCGGCCTCTTAGAAACATAATCAAGTAGCCATGCGACATCACGTCCATACTCACGCTCAATACGTACAAGCGACCACTCCTTACAGTCTTCCACGACATCATGCAAAAGCGCTGCTGCAACAATTTTATACGCAGATATACGCAAATTTGCTAATTGAAAAATAAAAAGATAATCAATGAGAATAATTGCCACTGCACGCACATGCTCAAAATATCGCTCACCACCATCACGCTTCTTATGTTTGAATGCATCCTTCGCATCATCATACGCGCGCTCAATAAACTTATATTCCTTTGAATATCGAGAATATCGACGTTCAACACGAGCAAAAAATGTTTGCCGATTTTCAATTGCTTCAAGAATTTTTTTTATTTTTTTCAACATTGTTCACGCCCTCCTTTTTTATATACAAAATGTAAAACAACAATAATTTGATTTGCATTCAACAGTAGCAGAAATACAATCACTTGTCAATCCTTGTTTTTTGCAAAAGATGGTGTATAATACTCAAAAGTATGTGTGTGTATCTACAAAAAATATATTATACAAAACCAATGGGCTGTAGCCAAGTGGTAAGGCAGCGGATTCTGGTTCCGCTATGCGTAGGTTCGAATCCTACCAGCCCAACAATTTTTGACAAATTAAAAAGCAACCGACTCGTTTGAGCTGATTGCTTTTTTATTTTTTATGCAAAAATTTTTGAAAAAGCAGTAACTGCTATCTAAAATTACTTTAATAAATCATTTAAACAATGCCAACATTTTTTGCAATAAAAATTACAATCTGTCCGTAAATTATTAAAGTACAAGTGATCACCAGAAAATGCATCCAGATCACAAAAACTTTTTGTGCGTAACTCGCTACTTCCCCTGAATTTTCTATGGATTTTTCAACCATAGCTATGAGCATCGACATTAGCAGAAGTACTCCAACAAGTGCCAAAAAGGCTACAAATAGAGAAGGTATCTGACCTTTATTCACATCTCTGATTACCAAATCATATGTGATACCCAACACTGGTGAAAATACAGTGCATCCCAAAAACAAAAAAAATTTTTGGTAAGAATCCATTTTCAATTTAAAAATTTTCATGTGTTTACCTCATATTTTCAGAAGATTTTTGGATTGTAAAACATCAAATAAATTAATGAACTTTATACTTTTATACATTATATATTATAATTTGTCAAGTATATGTGTTCGAACCTCATCCCATAGGGCCAACAATTTTTTAAATCTATTTTATTTCTATATCAAAAATATCCAATAAAGAAACTGCTTCTGGATAAGAAAAAATTGTTTTTTTTAATTTTACTTGATTTACATCTATGGCATAATTTGTCGTACCCTTAAAAGACGTAAAACTTAGATTGGTTTTATGAAAAGAACTCCCCTTAACATCTGAATAATCAAAAACCGCCCTCGTTAAGTCCGTGCCAGCAAAATCACAATCAAATACATGACAATCTAAAAAACTAGCTCCTTTCATATTCAAACCAGAAAAAATAGAAAGTGAAATCACGCATTGATCAAAGCTTATATCAATAAATAGTCGATTACATTCCGTAAAATTCACTCCTAGAACCTTACAGTTTTTGAAAACAACACCTTGCAATCTTGTCTCCTGCATATCAACATTCGATAAATCACACTGATCAAAAATACAATCTATAAAAATAGAATGAGCAAAAGACATATTCCCAAAATCTATTTTTTTGAAAATTTGTGATTCAAATTCTTTATTTTTATATTCTTTTTCTTCTAACATATATAAACTACAAAAAACTATCCTTACTTTTAAAGTATACCAAAATTTATCATATCCCACTATCTATTATAACAAAGGTGTTCGAACCTGCGCCCCCTGCCCGCAGTGCATATGCACAAGCGTTGCAGGCGGGCATAAGACCAGCAAATAAAAAACCGCCTTTATTGAGGCGGTTTTTTCATTTTATTTCATGTATTGGTGTGGTATGTTCTTGATTGGTAATTCATAGTCATATGTTCTTTTTCTTTTGCTAGAATTATATACCTTAAATTTATATGTTTCTTGTGGTGCATTTACAAAATCTGATACATTAAAATATCCAATTGCTCGTCTTTTGTTAACACGAGTTTCTTTTATAGATTTCCTGCCTCCTAGATACATATTGAATTTCTTGTCAAAATTCTTTCCTTTTGCTGTTATTTTATAATAATCACGTCCGTCAGCGTATGTTAATCTCTCAATTTTTGCAGAATAGATCTTTGGTCTTTTTTTGTCATCGTCATCATCATCTTCTTCAATTTCCACAGCTTCCTCAACTGGCACTGATGACAATTCTACTGCACGAAATGATGTAAAGTGTGCTGTGTTAAAAGTAATCGTTTTTGCTTCTTTATCATATACAAATGCAGAAATTATTTTTTCATCAATAATACCATCAACTAAGATTACAGGCTCTTCAAAATCAGGAACATTTTTCATTGTAATGATAGCTCCCATACTTTTAAGTCCATTTATCAAGTCTGAATCAAGTTCAACATACGCCGGATTCATCGCAAAAGCATTAGCAAAATCTAAAACAAGAAAAATAAAATCATGTGTCAAAAAATCAATATTCCCAGTAAATTCAATTGTTCCAAGAGGATGATCTATTATAAGACCATTAACATTATGCCAGTCTGGAACAATATTTGGATCAAAAAAATTCAATGTCCTACTGCCAGGTTCAAATAATTTTGCTTCAATCATTTGTTGTTCTGCATAGCTAGGTATACTTTGAACAATGGTACAAAAGACACTTACTCCATATTCAATATCCCCACCTTCATCCCAAAACCATGGGAAAAGATTATGTAATTCATCTTCATTTAGATTTGCAAAATTTGTAGTCCTACTAACACAATCATCATAGGCATCATCAGGTCGACTAAAATCCTCTGACGCTAATAATTCCCATAAAATACTGTCTTCTGCAAGTATACTTGCAATGTCCACAGGATAACCATTAATCTCAATAGGTTGTGTAAAATCAATCGCTCTTGCATCAGCTTTATCTGTGCTAAAACAAAATACGGCTCCAAAAAATACAATTGAAACTACTAGTTTATATGTTTTATTTTTCATATATTGTCGCTAACTAATTAACAAGTTCATTATATCACAAAAAGTACTTTGTATTAAATTTTATACTCATCTGTGCCATATCAGTTGAGTTATACTACTTGTTACGTAGCATGCTACGTAACAAAGATTACCACCAAAAAGTTACTTTTCTAAGTATTTGTGTACTGCAATATAACTACTGACGAAACCAAGTGTGACCCCTAGTAAAATAATAACCATAATCACCTCAAACATATTCTTACTATAAAATTCTGCAATGTTCACATTTTCAATGATATTTCGTGCAAATGGATCAGCTGCATACACTGTAATGACAAGAAATATTGATGTCACAATAGCACTTGTAAATCCATACAAAACACCCTCTATTAATGTTGGCAACTTGATATAGAGATTTGATGCACCAACTAATCGCATGATCTCAAATTCTTTGCGATGGGCATATAAGCTCATACGTATTGTATTAAGTGTGACCATAACAGCGATGATTCCAAAAAGCACACCAAGTAAAATTCCACCATTACGGACAAAAACGATAAAGTTTTGCAATTCTCCAATTACGTCCTTATTTTTATCAAGATTTGTATTCATAATATATTCATCATATTCTTGATAAAGATATGCGTTAATACTGTCATAATCTGCAGTATTATTTGCCACAATAATCAAGGATGCTGGCAATGGATTCTCACCAATCATATCCAATGCTTCTTGTATTTCTTTGCTATCTTTTTCTCGCTCCATGAATTCACTCAATGCTTGTTCACGAGAAATATATGTAACTGATTCAATTTGTTCAATTGATTTTTCTTCCAATTCTTTTTGGATTTCGAGAATTTTATTTTCTTCTACGGTAAAGTCAAAATACATACTTACATTAATCCGATTCTCTACAGAATCAATAACCTGCAAAACACCAAAGCCTAAGAAAATTGCAATACCAACCAAATACAAAGAAAGTGACATAATAACAACCGTTGCTAATGTCAACCATTTATCTCTCCAAAAATTTTGTGCGCCCTCACGAATTACACGTGCCAACTTAATTGTTTTCATAAATTATCCACTAATAATATATTTACCATGTGCGTCATCACGCATAATACGACCCTTATCCATCAAGATAACACGTCGATTCAATTTATCAACAACAGATTTATCATGCGTTGCCAAAATTACTGTTGTTCCAAAAGAGTTAACTTTCAGAAGTAATCTTACAATACTCAGTGCTGATATAGGGTCAAGATTTCCTGTCGGCTCATCAGCAATCAGCACCCGTGGTCTATGAATAACTGCTCGTGCCAATGAAACGCGTTGTTGCTCTCCACCACTAATTTGATGTGGATACTTATCTGCTTTACTTGCCATACCCACAACATTCAAAATATTTGTGACCTCATCAGCAATTTGTGCATCTGATTTGCCATGTACTTCCAATGTGTATGCAATATTTTCAAATACACTCTTTTGTGGCAAAAGTTTAAAATCTTGAAATACAGTTCCAAAATTACGACGAAAATGTGGTAAAACTTTTCTTTTGATATCACAAATATCACGACCACCAAAATACACCGCACCGTCGGATGGGAACTCATCTGCATAGATCATTTTGAGTAAAGTTGTTTTTCCTGACCCACTTGAACCAACCAAGGATACAAATTCCCCTTGATCAATTTCACAATTTATATCTGCAAGCGCAACAAAGCCATCTGGATATTCCTTTGTTACACTGTCTAAGTTAATCAATTTCATATTTTTTGTATTTATTTATCAGTCATAACTGCACGCTATTCACCTGCATTTTATTATACCACACTTTTACATACGTAAAAATGCTGTAATAAATTCATCAATATTACCATCCAAAACTGCATTGATATGCGTTGTTTCATATTTTGTACGATGATCTTTGACCATTTTGTATGGATGTAATACATATGAGCGAATCTGGTTACCCCACCCAGCTTCCACGATTTCACCACGCAATTCTTTTTTCTTTTTTTCTTGTTCATCAAGAAATTGCTTATGTAATTTTGCCGTAAGCAATTTCATTGCATGTTCTTTATTTTGTGATTGTGAACGTTCATTTTGACATTGTGCTGTAATACCAGTTGGTGTGTGTGTAATACGCACAGCACTATCAGTTGTATTTACGTGTTGACCTCCAGCACCAGAAGCACGATATGTATCAATTCTCAAATTATCTGCATTTACCTCCACTTCTTTTACCTCATCAATAATCGGCATCACTTCTATTCGAGAAAATGACGTTTGCCGTAAACTGTCTGAATTAAATGGCGACAATCGAACTAAACGATGCACGCCACCCTCACTACGCAAATGTCCATATACCCATCGTCCATCAATTTCAATGGTCGCACTTTTGATACCTGCCTCTGTGCCAGAAACTTTATCAAGTATAGTTACTTTAAATCCTTTATTTTCTGCCCACTTCATATACATTCGCAACAACATTTCAGACCAATCCTGTGCATCAACACCGCCAGCTCCTGTATAAATTGCGATTATTGCACTATTCACATCGTAATCACCATCAAATAATGTATAAAATTCCAATTTTTTTACTGACGTATCTAGTTCACTAACATGTTTATCAACTTCCTTTCGCTCAGACGATGAACTTGCTATCATACACAATTCTGTTAGATCGTCTGCTGTTTTTTGTAATTCTACAAAATTATCCACCTCATCACGCATCGCCTCTGTTTCTTGCATAATTGTCCGTGCACGATTTTGATCATCCCAAAAACCCTCTTCAGAAGAAAGAATTTCGTTTTGTATAATTTTGTGTTTTTTATTTTCTATGTCAAAGAGAGTCCTGCAACTGCAGGAGTTTATCTGTAATATTAGTACATTTTTCTTTTGCTTCTTTCATATTTTTGACTTTTAAACTTATAGCTATTTGTGTGAGCCATCCATCGGAGTCGAACCGATGACCTACACGTTACGAGTGTGTTGCTCTACCAGCTGAGCTAGGATGGCTTTTGCAAGATCTTCATCTCACATATTTTACAATAGCGCAAAAACAGATATTTTACAATATAATAAAACACCTATAGCACACCGTTATTTACTGCCAACAATAAACCAGTCAAACACAACATCCGCATCATGTAATTCTAATAATTTTACAACAAATGACTCATCCAACACGATATCTTCTGCTGCCAATGCTTGATTGAGTGCCTTCTTTGGTGTTACAAACACACGACTGCCTTCTGTTACTGCTTGTGTATTTACTGTAACCTCTGTCTCACCTGCTGGAATTGTTGCCGTGCCAATTGATGATGCATTCACCTCTGCGCCCGATTCATTTTCATCTGTAAGACTATCACTTATTGCAAACGTATTTGTTTGAATGTGTTGCGTTTTCAGTGTTGTGACTGTCATAATGCCACTAAGTGTCAGTTCTGTGATGTCTTGTGTAGTTTCATTTCCATCTTCGTCCACAACTGTTTTTTGTAGTATCTCATCATTTATAAATAGTAATGCATCTGGGTCTACTGTAAGAATTCTTGTGTCAATATGTGTCAAAATATCAATACCTTCCTGTGCTTGTTCCAATGTAAGTTGTAATTCATCTAATAGTTTTGCTTGTTTATTTGCTTCTGTTTGTAGTGATAATACAGCAGTTTGTGTTTTTCCTATGTCATTCTGAACTTGATTCAGGATTCCTGCTGTGAACACAGATTGTTCACCCGCTGAATTTTGTAAGTCTGTAAGATTTGAAATATTTACATCCGTTTTCAATGTATTTGATGTAATGTTCATATTTTGCTCTTGAATTGCACCAGTAAGCAATGCTGACACATTACCATATGACAATCCATAACCATCTTTTTCATTTCCTACTACAATTTCTGGAACTATTTTTTGTACGTCTTGCGCTATGAAACCGATTTGCTTATTATTAGTTGGATTGTTTTTCCAGTTAAAATAGACACCCTCCAATGAGAGAACTTTTGACAATGGATCTTCTATTTGCATTATATTTGTTTTTAAATTTCTGTCTGATGAATGTACCCAGCCACTTGTAGTGTATGTTCCTGTTGTAGAGCCATTGTATACTGTGAGTCTTTGAGATGGGATGTTTGTGCCAATTCCAACATCGCCGCCAACTGTCACCGCCATAACCGACGTGTCTCCATCATTTGTAAATAATACACCATTTGTTGGATTGATATTACCATCCATTGGACGAATAATTGACCAATTTGGATTATCAATATCTGTACCAATTTGCATACCAACATCTCCATCCGGCATCACAAGTGCATTACCAGCAACATGTAACATTTTAGCTGGATCATCTATCCCAATGCCAATATTGCCATTTTTTAAAATAGTTAAAGCATTTGATCGTGCACTAGAAATTGCACCATTAGCAACTACAAATAATCTATCATTCGCGTCCCATCCAGTAGTGCTATTTGGTGTGTAGACTTCTTCGTATTGTCCAAAAACGACTTCATGTCCTGAACGAGCTGTTGTGGCAGAACCAAATGCCATTGAATAATCACCACTGGCCGTCGTGTTACGACCAAACGTTGTTGAGCGACTTCCACTGGCCGTTGTATTGTGACCAAACGCTGTTGCATAAGGGCTACTAGCAGTAGTGTCGCGACCAATTGATATTGAATTTAATCCACTAGCGATTGAGCCAGCACCAAGTGCTATTGAATAGTTACCTACATTACTATTATCCCATTGCGTACCAGTAGCTATTCCTGCACGAAATGCTCCCTTGCTTTTGTCAAAAAACATTTTTGCGTCATGATCTGTGTTTCCGTCATCTGCTAACTGCGGACTACCAAACACAAAATCATCTGATGCATTGGTGCCCGTATTTCGCACTACGCCAGATGCATTTTCAAAAACCATTCCCAAAGTCGATGTATCCACCCACTGTGTGCCTACACCTGTGGTTTGCAAAACATAACCATTTGTTCCCGCAAAATTAGTAGAGTCATACAATGCTCCAGTAAGTCGCATATTACCACTGATGTGCAATTTTTGTGTTG
>JAOZUJ010000063.1:4369-5825 GCA_029938745.1 Candidatus Moraniibacteriota bacterium | reverse complement strand
TACCACGAAGAAAAGATTCAAATACATATTATTATGTAAAATATACAGATAGTGTAGGCAATGAATCAAAGAAAACAAAGAAGTTCAAGGTACGAAGAGACACAAGAGATCCAGAGTTTATAGATCTTCCAGCAAGCTTAACTCTCAAAAGAGGACAAACAATTCATTTCCCAGCGACAGATGAAAGTTCAAGGATAGATTATTATAAAGTAAAACTAACGCCACAAAGAACAAACTGGAGAAAACAACAAGAAAGTTTCTACACGATACCAGATGCAATACAGCCAGGTACATACACTCTAATGCTCAGAGCATATGATCGAGCAGATAACAAAGAGTCTCACGAAATCCAGGTTCGTGTTGTGGAGTGACTGAAGTAAAAAAACAAATTAAAAAATATTCATAAGACAAATGAGTGTTTTTGTATATCAATAATCATGTGATATAATAAGAAAATAATAAACAAAAAAAGAAATATGTATTTTTTCAAAAAAATACTTTCTACTACAGCAATTCTCCTCATTCTCACTCTCTCAGTAGTCCCAAATATCTCTCAAGCACAAGAAAGTCCATTTCCTCACAGACATGGTCATTTTCCTTTTTCATCAGAAATGATAGAAGACAGTAAAACAAACAAAGATACAGAAAACAAAAAAGATATCATCGTACAAAATGAAAATATAGCAGAGGTGGAAGAAAATCAATCCGCCTTCGTTGAAAACTACGGCGAGACGAAGAAAGAAACTCAAATAGAGAACATAACAAGAGAAATTCAATCAACACCACAATCAACTCCATCAGGACAAACAGATGATACGGTATGGGACACACAAGAAGATTTCAATAAAGGACAGAATAGTAACACATCTTCAATTCAATTCGCTGGAGATGTAGCTTTGGAGTATCAGAATCCTGGTGAATCATATACGGAGACCACAAAAGAACAATTTGATCGAGGGCGGAATGATTCGACGAGTTTTTATAGAACAGTCATTGACGAGCAGAATGATGGAGAAGTTAGCATTGGTAAAAATTGGAATTATAATCTCAACAATATAGGCATTGGTAGTTGTGCTATTAATCGCTCAGTCTTAAGTGATGATGGACAGTTGATATACATATATAACGATTGTGCCGATTTGTTCGTGATTGATACACAAGGAACAACTGAGCCGATAGATGACCAGTTGATTATGACATATGATGATTCATCCACACCTCACCTCATTGGGAATTATGACGGAAAGGATTTCTTTTTGGATGAACAAAATGGATTATTGTATGCCAGCACATTAGATCATGGACTGCAGGTTATTGATACAAAGAAAACTCTAGATCCTAGTGATGATACAAATCTAATAACATATAGCACAACATCAACGCCAGCAATAGCAAGTGACAGCATTTGGACATCACTTGTTGATTCAGATAATGACTTGTTGTATATAGGAATGCT
>JAOZUJ010000063.1:0-4359 GCA_029938745.1 Candidatus Moraniibacteriota bacterium | reverse complement strand
CGGACTTTCTGTAATTAATACTCAGGGCACAGTTGATCCAACTGATGATGTTCTGGTAACAACCTACAATACAGCAACAACCCCATCAATTGTTGGTAATAGTGTTCGGTCGATATCTCTAGATCAATCAACAGGTCTTCTGTATGCGAGTTGTGATGGTGCAGGATTATCTGTGATAAATACACAAAATACAGTTGATCCAAGTGACGATACACTGGTTATGACCTATAATCAAAGCTCCACTCCAGCGATTATAAGTGGATCACACGAGGGAGTGGCTTATCATACGCTACACTCATTGATAAATAATAATACAGGCTTACTTTATATAAGTGTATGGAATGCGGGTGTTCATGTAATAGACACACAAAACACAGTTGATCCAAGTGACGATGTCTTGGTAAATGTATATAGTGACACATCAACGCCTGGCATCACTGACAATCGGGTAATTCATTCTTTCATGGATGGAAATCTGCTGTACATTGTTGGTCGTGGTAGCGGAGTTACGGCAATAGACACACAAGGCACAGTTGATCCAAGTGATGATATATTATCCAATGTTTATACTACATCATCGCAGTCAGTGATAGCCAGTGATTATATTGAGGCGGGAATTATAGATAAATTAAATAATCTATTGTATATTAGTGGCTGGGGAGAGCTATCAGTTATTAATTTGAATGAAGAATACAATAAAGAAGGAGCGTATATTAGTACAGTACAAAGTATTAATAATATATCCACAGAGCAATTCATATGGAACCAAACAATATTAAGTGAGCAATCTACAAATTTACAATATCGTACAGGTGATACTAATGCTGTGTATCGTAATGATTTTGATGATGATGACCCAAGTGAATATGCTGGAGATTATTATGGATGGGGTAGCTCATTTCAAGATGTAGAAGAATTAAGTGGTACAATGAAATTATCTAATCCAAATTCATATACTTGGGAGGATAATCAGTATGTAGAATTTTGGATTGATACAGGCATGCCTGATGGATATTTTCCAGCAGGGTCTGTAGTTGTGGCACGTGTGCGAGTGAATAGTAATAGAGAACAGGCAACGTATGGAGATTATATATTTACAGATGATTGGTGGGATGATGAATCGTATTGGGAAAATAACGAGTGGCAGATTGTTAAAATAAGTACAAGCAGCTATGATCATGATTTTTCAAAAATCGGCTTTGAGACAGGTTGGAAAACAGGAACTTGGAGCAACACAGAAGACACATTCGAAATAGACTACATCCAAATAGAACTCCCAGACTCACACTGGAACGCATGGAGCACAGAGTGTACAGACAACACAAACTGTTCAATAGACCAATCAACTCTCACAGGAAATGAATACATCCAATACAAACTAAATTTAGAAACTAGCAATACAAATACAACACCAAGAGTAAATTCAGTAACATATGCAAACAACTACAACAACACAGGAACATATACATCAAACAAAATAAACTTCAATGAAACAACATATCTAAATACTTTTAACATAGATCAAACAATTCCAGACAGTACAAATATAAACTATGAATACTCTATAGACAATGGAGATTCTTGGAGCACAATAAACCCAACTGAAAACTTCCCAACAAACACAAAAACAAATAACTTTCAATGGAAAGCGACACTAACATCATCTAACACAAAAACTCCTCAAATACACAAAGTAACCCTAAACTCAGATAAAGCAAATACAACAAAAGAAATAATAGAGACAATTCCAGAATGTGAATGCTATGAAATGAATTCAACAAACATCCCAGACAATGCAACAATCAGTTATTCAGACAACAATCAATCTTCATGGGATTATACACCACAACCAGATAGATATAACAAAGATTGTGACATCACAGATATAAAGATCACATACAACAACACAACCTCAATAACAGGAGAAGATACATTACAAGAATTTCTAGGAACTCTCACAGATACAAAAATAATAGATGAAGGAAATGGGAAGGTTGCTCTTGAGGGTACGGATTTTGGAACGTATACAATAGGCGGAACAGATTGGGATGGCACAGAAGACATTGTCATAGATTCACAAGACAATATATATACAACAGGATGGTTTGATAGCACAGATATTGATTTTGATCCAACGCCTGGAGTAGATATTCAACCAACACACGGTGACTACGATGCATTTCTTACAAAAATAAATGCAGATGGAAGTTATGGGTATACGTATATTTTTGGCGACACAGGCAGTGATGGTGGCTACGGCATTGCGGTAGACGCACAAGATAACATATATATCACCGGAGAATTTGAAGGATCAAATGTCGACTTTGATCCAACATCTGGTACAGACCTTCACTCAAGTAATGGCGGGCAAGATATATTTTTTACAAAAATAAATGCAGATAGTAGTTATGGATTTACGTATACAATGGGTAGTGATTTGAGTAGTGGATATGAGGGGGGCAATGGTATTGTTGTGGATGCTATGAATAATATATATGTTACAGGTACATTTTATGGAACAGACGCTGATCTGGATCCAACATCTGGCATAGATTTATATTCAAGTAATGGTAATGCTGATATATTTTTTACAAAAATGAACGCAGATGAAAGTTATGGCTACACATATACAATGGGTAGTAGTGCATTAGATATAGGATGGAATGTAGTGACAGACGTGCAAAATAATATATATATTGTAGGGGATTTCAGAGGTATTGATGTTGATTTTGATCCAACATCAGGAACGGACTTACATTCAAGTAATGGTAATTACGACATATTTTTAACAAAAATAAACGCAGATGGTAGTTACAGGTATACATATACAATAGGGGGAAGCGTTACGGATAATGTGTGGGGATTTGCAATTGATTCTCAAGATAGTATATATATTACAGGTAATTTTGGAGATGTTGATGTAGATTTTGATCCAACAACTGGCACGGACCTCCACTCAAGCAATGGTTCTCAAGATATATTTTTGACAAAAATAAATGCAGACGATAGCTATGGTTATACATACACAATAGGTAGCAGTAGTAGTGCATGGGATAGTGGTAGTGGCATTGCAACAGATTCCAGTGATAATGTATATTTAACAGGGGAATTTGCAGGCACGAATATTGATTTTAATCCAACATCTGACACGGATTTACATTCAGCAACTGGCTATGCGGATATATTTTTTACAAAATTTAATGCCGATGGCTCATACGAATACACATACACAATGGGAGGCATTGGAAGCGATTGGGGTTGGGGAGATGCAATGGCAGTAGACTCTCATGACAACATATACAACACAGGATATTTTGAAGGTGCAAACATAGATTTCAATCCAACGGCAGGAGTAGAGATTCATCCAAGTAATGGAATGGGTGACATCTTCCTAACAAAAATAAACAGTGACAGCACATATGGAACCCTCTCAACAACCCACGAACCAAATGGAACATACCAAACAACAATAAACTCCCAAGGAACATTAGAGAAGTGGAAAGAACTAACAATAGAAAGAGAACAAGAAACGAATACAACTCTCACATACGAAGTCCTAGACGAAACATGCACAAATACATTAATAACTGAAACAAGTAATACAACAATAGACCTATCTAACATAAACACAGAAAACACATCCCTTTGCTTAAAAACAAACCTCACAACAACAGATCTCCTAAAAACTCCAAAATTAGATAAGTGGGAAGCATCATACTACGCACAAACAGATAACACAGACACATCATTCACATACAGAACCGGGGAAGATCCAAAATGTGAAAAAATAGATGAATGTAAACTTGAAAAAGTAAAGAACATAACAAACAATTCAGTAGATCTAAGAGTAGAGGTAGATAAAAAATACAGAGGAGATAAACAAAAATTCAAAATAGAAGTAGAGAACAAACAAACAGGAGAAAAAGAAACAATAAAACTAAAAGATACACCATCAGATCACGGAATGGTAACTTTGAATATAGATAATTTAGAAGAAAACACACAGTATAGATTAAAAGCAAGATTCAAAGGAGATGATAAAGATACATATGAACATTGTCCTCATAGTAAAACAATTACAACAGAGAGTTCACAAGTAGCAGGTCCAGTTCAACCACAAGAATCAAATGAATCCTCCACCACTGAAACTGCGATGGATAAGGAAGAAACTCACATCCCTGATGATCAAATAGATGATACAGAAAATTCCCCAAAGACTACTGTGGACGAAGTAAAAGCAGACGCAATAGGTACCTCTATAGAGGACCCTATAGAGACCTCTACAAACCAACCATATGCATTAGTCCCAGCAACCCTAGGCCTAGCAGCAATAGCCCTAGCATCAATCCCACTAATACC
>JAOZUJ010000062.1:2416-5849 GCA_029938745.1 Candidatus Moraniibacteriota bacterium | reverse complement strand
TTGGTAGACGCGCTAGGTTTAGGCCCTAGTGGGAGTTAATCCCGTGGAGGTTCAAGTCCTCTCTCCAGCACAAATATAAAAAACTCTCATCTAGAGAATTTTTGTATATTTATGGTATTATAGATGACTTACTAGTCCTCCTTCGTCTTGCCATAGCTCAACAGAGCGACGGCAGATCTCCAGCACAACCACAACTATTTTGTTTACCCGCCATAGCCTTGGCGAAGGAGGGTCTCCAGCACAAATATAAAAATAAAACTGAGTAATTTTTTGGTAAGATTGCTTTGTTTTGTTTTTAAATCGTTCTTTATCATAAATTCAATCCAAAAGAGGTCTCGATGAAAAAACACATTACAGTAAAAGTTGCTTTAGCTAGGGCTCAGATATATAAGAAAAAACCAGAAATTCCAGCAGAACTCATGAAATACTGTGACCCTTGGACACACTGCGAAATACGTGCATACCACCAATGCAAAAGACGTAAGCAACCTAGGGGCAATGCAAAAAAATCTCGCCCCGTCAAGGGAATTATATTTATTTTTTTCATTGATGCCGTTGGAAACATCAGCAAAAAACCAATTCGCATCATGCACAAATTTCAGATGACGCATCGCCAATTTGTTAGTCAAGCACGATGTTTGACCAACAACACTGACCAGGCACTGCATTTTGCATTGGCAAAAAGTGTTTAATAACACTTTGCCACACAAAATAAAACCGCCCTTACTCATAAATGAGCTGAGGGCGTTTATTATTTATGTAATCATTTATTTTACATGATGAACATACCATTGAACATACCATGGTATGTTCAATGGTATGTTCAAGCACTGATGATCTTAAAAATCCCACGTTCCATTCATGCTACTAGATTGTGTATAATTTACAACAGTTGATTCAAAGAAGTTGCCTTTATCACTGTTTACATCTTGCAATCTATCAAGGTGCTTGTATGGATTGTCAATTGCATCTGGATAAATCGGTGCAATACCCAAAAGCTCAAGACGCTGATTTGCGAGCCACTGTGTATATGCAACAGTTGTCATTGCATTCATTCCTGGAATTTTATTGCCTAAGATATGTGTTCCCCATTCAATTTCTTGATCCACAGCTTTTTTCATCATACTTACAATCAATTTTTCATCATAGACTTCTGGAAATTCTCGTTTGATCTCTTTGATAATATTTGAAAACAGTGTCACATGTGTTAATTCATCTCTGCGAATGTAAGCGATCATTCGTCCTGTTGCAAGCATCTTTGTCTGATCAACTAATGTATCAAAAAATGCAAATCCATTATAAAAATATAGCGATTCTAGTAAATAGTTTGCAATAATCCCTTTGAAAAAAGTATCATCAGTTGGATTATCGATAAAATCTTGATACATTTGTCCTATGTATTTATTTCGCTTTAACAAAACTTTATCATCACGCCAAAAATAATAAATTTCATCACGTTCATCTCCATCAACGATTGTCTCCAAAATTGTTGCATACGACTGTGAGTGAATTGACTCTTGATATGTTTGAATTGCCAAGATCAAATTTACCTCTGGTGCTGTAATATAATCAGAAAAATTTGGAAGATTCACTGTTTGAATAGAATCGAGAAAAATCAAGAAAGATAAAATGCCCTTGTATGCATGTCGCTCTTCTTTTGACAGATCTTGATGAAACATGCGAGCATCATCTTTGAGTCCTGACACTTTTTCTGGCACCCAAAAGTTTCCGATCATTACCTGATAAAGTGATGTTGCCCATTGATATTTAGTCGCATTTAATTGAAATAATCCCGTTGTATTACCCTTGATAATAGTACGCTTCGCAACATCATCATTTCCCTTTGGATTAAATATTGGATTTCGTTTAATTGTATTTTTCATCTCTCTGTTAGTTTAAATATTTATTTCATTACATCATTAAAAATTGTTTGAAAATTAACCTATCCTGAACAACTCACACACACATTTTCACTCTGTTGCACCTCTCCAGACAAACTGCGCACATAGTATACTGTTTTGATCTTTTTCTGCCATGTGTTCATATAATAATCATGTAATTGTTCTGGACTAATGCGCGCCGGATCGATCATCCATTCAAAACTCACAGACTGATCTACCCACTGATAGATCACACTCATCATCTCAATTACATCATTCATGTCCATTGATACATACTCTTTATAATACCAATAATTTTCTTTATCTAATTTTGGCGCAACACGGACCGTTGGTGCTGAAAGATTTGTCTCTACAAAATACCGCTTGTAGATAGGTAATAATGCTGCAGTAGTACCCACGAGTCCAGCTGTTGAAGTATTCGGTGCTGGTGCTGTGTGATATGCAAATCGAAATCCTGTTTTTTTCATATCTGCAAAAAGCTTCTTCCAATCATCTGCACGATTTGTATTTTTGGTATACCAACCTTGTTTACGTCCCAGTAGGATACCTTTGCTATATTCACTGCCCTGCCAAAGTTCATACGCACCGCGCTCAATCGCAAGATCAGCCGACGCTCGATATGTATGATATGTATATTTCTCAAACAATCTATTTACTTCTTCACGCGCCTTTAGTGTTTCATATGCGATTTTACGTGTCGCCAAATATTCTGCCAAACCAAGATAGCCCAATCCCACACTCCTGTATCGCATCGCTGTACGCTGAGCTTCTTTGACTGGATAATAATTGAGTGAGATGACATTATCAAGAACTCTCATAACTGTCGGCACCACATCCGCAATCACATCTTCATCATATACTTTTGCCACATTGATTGATGCAAGATTACATACTACAAAATCACCTGGCTCATAACGAAGGATAATTTTACCGTCTTCGATTGTTTCTTCAATAAACTTTGTTGGAGAAGTATTTTGACAAATCTCTGTACAAAGCTGTGAACTGTAAATATTCCCAGCATGCTTATTTGGATTAACTGCATTAATAGTGTCACGAAAAAAGACATATGGCATTCCTGTTTCAACTGTAGATTTCATAAATCTTTTAAATAGTTCTTTTGCCTGCACTGTCTTTTTCATGCGCAATTTTGTATCTTTTTCTAGTTCCTTATAAAATGCTTCAAACTCATCGCCAAAATGATCTTGTAACTTTTTGCCATATTTTTCGTTCACCTCATGTGGATCAAAAAGTGTCCATTCTTCATCATTTTGTACACGACGCATAAAAAGATCTGGCATCGCCACAGCTGGAAACACATCAAATGCTTTTGAACGAATATCCCCCGTCTCTGTCTGCAAATCTAAAAAATCATGTATATCTAAATGCCACACATCCAAAGTAACAGAAATCGCTCCAAGTCTGGAGCCTAGCTGATTGACAGCAATAGCTGTATCATTCACAATTTTAATCCATGGATTCACTCCACCACTTGCTCCATACACACCACGGATCGATCCACCGCGCGCACGGAT
>JAOZUJ010000062.1:0-2316 GCA_029938745.1 Candidatus Moraniibacteriota bacterium | reverse complement strand
GTATATTCGTATGATTTGTCCGTGTCTTCACTGAGTAATTTTCCAGCTTTCAAAATATCTGCCTCAGAATAATATTTATAAAAATCTTTATAATATAATTCTTTTTTTACATATTCATCAAAGAGATCTTTATACGCTTGTGGTGTGTACAACTCTTTCATCGACATTTTACGATTACGCGACGCTTCCTTGTACAAATTGCTCACAAAAATTCGCGCTGCAACATGCTGCCAATGAATGTTCTCTACGCTCACTAGATCAATACATGTTTTGATCATCAATTTATTGATATCTGCTGTTTTAATATCCTCTACAATATTTTTTTTGAACGCTTCCATGAATGCCTTAAATGTACATTGTCTTTTGTATCCAATCGTAGCGCGGTCAAGTACTTTTTTAATTTTATTAACATCAAAATTTTCTCTCACATTACCCGCTTTTTTCACTTTTAACGTACGTTGATCAAATTGTTCTTTCAAATCTTGCTCCTTATCAGCTCGCTCCTCACTATGACTTGCTCTGTATAATATATATGCCTTTACAACTTCATATTTATTAGCACTCACCAAATGTCGTTCTACCACATCTTGTACATCCTCAACCGTCGGTGACTGCTCATGACAATCATCATCAAATGAATGTTCTAGATCATGAATAATATCATCTGTAAGAGGTGCAATAAAATTTTTATCCATCTCACCCACATCTGCACAGGCTTTACTAATAGCACGCTCAATACGCATTCGATCAAAATCCACAACCTCTTTATTTCTTTTTTCTATTTTTGTTATTGTCATATGTTTTTTGGTTTTAAGGGTCAAATTAAGAGGCAACTGCCTGCAATTACACAGATGCCCCCTATTTGTATATAAGCAAATTAATAATGCTTATATCTTTCCTACTAAATTAATACCCGGCTTTAAAGTCTTTTTTCCTGGAGTCCACTTTGCAGGACAAACTTGTCCTTTGTTTTTTTCTACAAACTGTGCTGCTTGAATTTTTCTAATTAGTTCATCCACATCTCGTCCAATACTATTATCATGTACCTCCATTGCTTTTAATTCTCCTTTTGGATTGATAATAAACGTACCACGAAGCGCCAATCCTTCTTCTTCGATCATCACACCAAAATCACGACACAATTGTCCTGTCGGATCTGCTGCCATTGGATACTTTACTGTTTTGATTGCTGCTGATGTGTCGTGCCATGCTTTATGCGTAAACACTGTATCAGTTGAAACACTCACTACTTCTACGCCCATTTTTTTGAGTTTTGTATATGCACTTGCAAGATCTTCTAATTCTGTTGGACAGATAAATGTAAAATCTGCTGGATAAAAAAACAACACGAGCCACTTATTTTTGTATAATGTGGAAAGCTTTGTCTTTTTGAACTTATTTGATTGATACACCTCAAACTCACGATCAATTACTTTTTCACCAATTACTGGTTGATTATTAAAACATGTGTCCATGAACATCATGTCATCGTCATATTGTACTGCCATAATATATATTATTAATTACTTAGGATTTATAATTGTACCATCTTACAAATTTACGTCAACACCACTAATTGTGTCTCGTTATATTAAAAATACACTACATGTAGCATGTTACCGTTGTTCATAAAATATCATTCCCTTTGTTACTCCCGCCTTCATGGGAATGATAAAAAAATTATATACCAAATAATTTTTTAGCATTTTTTGTAGTTGTTTCTATAACATGATCTATCTCAATACATCTGGCGTCTGCAATTTTTTGTGCAACATATTTTACATTTAATGGCTCATTGCGACTTTCTCTATCAAGTGGTGCAGGAGTAAGATATGGACAATCTGTTTCTATAAGAATATCACTCAAATCAATATTACGAATCAATTTATCATAAGACTCTGAATAAGTCACAATCCCATTCAAACCAATCTTAAAACCTAAATTAATAAATTTTTGTGCAGCTTGCCAACTGCCTATAAAACTATGAATGACACCACATTGTTTTATTTCACTTTTATGTTGCAAATTATGTTTTGACAATAGTTCCAACAAATCATCATATCCATCCCAACAGTGAATTACCAATGGTTTATTTACCTCATGCGCAATCTTAATAAAATCTATCAAAACCTCTTTTTGCAATTTTTTAATTTTTTCTATATCATCATTCTCATCAAAATGATGGTAATCTAATCCAACTTCACCAATGGCTATAATATTTTTATCTTTTGCCAGTGCAAGATATTTATCATAATCAAACTCTTCTACAATCTCTTCATCACCATACGCATCAAAAAGATGAAGTGGATGTAAAGC
>JAOZUJ010000161.1 GCA_029938745.1 Candidatus Moraniibacteriota bacterium | reverse complement strand
TTTTTTCCCTGTTTTGATATCGCTAATATTTAACATAATTTTATTTTGTAGTGACAGACCTGTGCCTGCCTGCCGGTAGGTGTCTGTCAGTTTTTGTAATTAAAAATGCAAAAGCGGATGCAAGACCCGCTATTACAAATATATTGTTTAGTTTACCGTATAAGGTAACAATGCCATATGTCGTGCTCGTTTGATTGCACGAGAAATTTGTCTTTGCGAGTATGCATCGACATTATATCTCTTTGGAGGATAAATTTTTGCTTGTGAGTTTAGGAATCGGCGCAAAAATACACCATCTTTGTAATCGATTGCATCTAAGCTCTTGTCGCCAATGCGAATTTTTCGTTTAGCCATAGTTTAATATTCTAATAATTAGTGTAGAGACGCACCTGCCTGCCGGTAGGCAGGTTGCAATGCGTCTGTACTTAAAATGGTACATCCTCGATCTTTACTTCATCAGCTTCATCATCGAGATTGATTGTTGGAATTTCCTCCTCCTTTGGTTGTTGTGGCGCTGCAGCTGGAGCTGAATTAGTATTGTTCTGATTGTTGTATCCACCACCTTGAGATTGACCGCCAGCGCCTGCTTTTGCACCGAATTCAAAATTATCTAAAACAATTTCTGTACGATACATTTTTTTGCCAGTATCTTTGTCTTCCCAGTTTCGTGTTTCGAGGCGACCTTCAACAAAAAGTTCTTGTCCCTTTTTTACGTATTGTCCGATTACTTCACCACGCTTTCCCCACGCAACAATGTTATGAAATTCTGTTTTTTCATTTTGTTGTCCATCTTGTCCTTTCCACTTGCTTGATGTTGCAAGAGAGAAGTTTGTTACTGTTTGACCTGATGGTGTTGTACGTACTTCGGGGTCACGAGTGAGACGTCCTACGATAATTGCTTTATTTACATTCATATTTTTTTTGTCCCTCTGTAGCTCCATGATTATTTTTATGTGAAGCGAAAGAGGATTTGTTTACTTGTTAACTCTAAATATTGAGTGCTTCTTCAAGTTTTTGATCGATCTTTTCACCTTTTTCTTTGAGAGTTGTCTTTGGCGTCTTTTGGTCTTTTTCCATTTGTTTTACAAAGTCAGCGAGTGGTGGTAGATCCTCAGCATTTACAATGATATAGCGTAAGATATCTTTGTTGAGATTCATTTGTCGTGTGATCTCACCAATTACATCCTTTGGCAGTTCATCCTCTGTTAAACCTTCATGGCGTGTGTCTGTATCAGGCAATGTAAAGCGTTGCACAAAATATGTACCTTTCCAATTATGCTTGATATCGTATGAGAGTTTTTTTTCAAACTCAAATGATTCGCCGTCCCATTTTCCACCTGCAGTTTCTACAAGTGAATTTACCTCATCTTTAATGCGGTCAAACTCTGGTTTTTTGTCGTCCGCGATGAGAAACATTAGTTCGTATTCCATCATGTTTATAATTATTTAATTAATATCCGCCTAAGGCGGACTGATTTTATTATGCATAAAATCAAAAATCCATTCAATCAAATACAAAAATCCTTGTATTTCCTGAAATGGAAAATATATGCATCCTATCCGAGCCAAAAGCTAGGCGGAATGCAGTGGACTTTTATGATTGTTCACTGATAGTAGCACAACAATTAGTTTTTTGCAACCGTTAAG
>JAOZUJ010000160.1 GCA_029938745.1 Candidatus Moraniibacteriota bacterium | reverse complement strand
TGCTGATACTCAAAGCAATACAATCAATTTGGAAGTAAATGTACAAGAGACACTTGCATTTGAATGTCATGATCTTGCCGGCGTAGCTGGTGATTATGATGTTGATTTGGGGACAGTTACAGCTGGTACTCCTGTGACAGGCGGTTCTCGTTGTAATGTTACGACAAATGATGACAGTGGTTATTATTTGGAAGTAGAGAATTCAACGGGAGCAGCTCAAGGAGGCATCACTACTGTATTACGTCATGAAGACCCTAATGCATCTGGAACATGGTATGGAATCACTGACCAAGCAGCATGGACTGAAGCTGCTATTATTACTGATAACACATCAAATGTATATACAGGAACAGGACTTGCTTTTTCTGTAATAGCATTTCCAGATACTAATTTTACAAACAGTACTTTTACAGCTGATACGTGGGTAGATACCACGTGTGGTAGTGGTACAGATGTATATGCTGGTATTCCATCGTCTGCAGCAACAATCGCAGCAGTAACACAATATGAATCAGGAATCACAACAACTGATGTTTGTTATCAAGTAGATGTACCTGGAACACAGCCGTCAGGTGTGTACTCTGGTAGTGTGACATACACAGCAACAACAGATGCAAGTGCATATATTACTCCATAATTGACAATCAGTTAATTAATGCATTTTTTTCTCCTCGATCTTCATAAATCGAGGAGGATATAAATGTTCTAATGAATAATTTTTTTAGTCTTTTTATTGAAAATTTATGAATATGTTTTTTCCACTGCGTCGTCAGTATTTTTTTTTGTTATTTTTGGTTTTTGCGATTGTTTTTGGTACGGTAAACTGTGTATTTGCGCAGGATTCCGCGGATAGTGAATACGCAACACCAGATAGTGGTCTGCAGATATCACCGACAAAGTTTATCTGGACATTGGACGAGGGCACAAACAAGACTGATCGTGTCAATGTAAAAAATTATTCTGATTTTGAACAGCATGTGACAGTGGAAGTAGAGGATTTTTTTGTTGGGGAAGATGGCTCACAGCCACATTTTTTTGTCCCAGATGATGATCATCCACTCAAGGCGCGTGATGTTATTGATTGGATTACACCGCCAGAAGATTTTGTATTAGCACCAGGTGAGGCAAAATGGCTTGATTTTACTGTGAATGTGCCAGCCGGACAGCCGACAAATGGGTACTATGGTAGTATTCTTTTTCGGTCAAGTGGCGGAGATAGTGATTCTGAAGGGTCGCGCATCGGTTTGAGCTATCGTATCGCTATGCTTGTTATCATGGCGGTGCAAGGAGACGAGCCAATGAGAATGACCGCAGAATTCCAAGAGTTTTATCCAGAGAGACAAATCTTTTGGGAGCCACCAGCAAAGTTGATTGCAAAAATTAATAATACTGGCAATATTCACTTTCCAATGTTTGGTAAGATCACAGTGAATAAGTTTGATAAAAAATTTCATGTTATTGAGTTGAAGCCGCAGCTTATTTATCCGGATATTGCAAGAGTATACACAGAAAAAATAATGTTCAATTGGTGGGATTTTGGTAAATACACAGCAGATCTCTCAATGTGGTCAGAGGATGAATCAATACGATTTGAGGAACAAACGGAATTTTACATTATTCCATGGAAGGGATTGGTAATAATTGCTATTGT
>JAOZUJ010000061.1:5684-5877 GCA_029938745.1 Candidatus Moraniibacteriota bacterium | reverse complement strand
GGAAACGGCAAAAAACAAAAAAATGAATTACAAAAAATGAAAAAGGAAATTGTAAAAATTGTGCAAGTGGCACAAAAAAAATGACACCGCTAGGGTGTCATCCCCGCGTAGGCGGGGATCTCTATAGTAGATAATTGTTTTAAATTTAATCATATAAATATTATGAAAAAAATTATTTTTATTGGAATCGGTA
>JAOZUJ010000061.1:0-5674 GCA_029938745.1 Candidatus Moraniibacteriota bacterium | reverse complement strand
TTGTGCAAACAGCACAAAAAAAGTAATTAGACCTCTCGCATAACCTCTTAGTTGTCATTTCGACTGTAGCGAAGCGAAATGGAGAAATCTCTAAACTTACGGTTTTACAGTAATATTATAGATTTGAGATCTCTCGACTCCGTTATCACTGCGCTCGAGATGACAAATTCACGAGGGTTATGCAAGAAGTCAATTGTAATTAGTAAGTGTTTTTTATGAAAAAAATTATTTTTATTGGAATCGGTATTATTTTTTTTATTGGAATCGTATTTGGTTTTGTTAAAAAACAAAATAGTATTGTATCGATGCCAATAAAACAAGTGACAACAGAAATTGCATCAGCTGGATCAGCAAATCAAGAAAATGCTTTTGGTTCTTTGGTGCGTAACACTGATGAAGCAATTGTGTCAGCACAAGTAGGTGGTAATATATCGCATGTGTATGTGAACGAGGGAGATCTCGTGAAAAAAGGACAAGTCCTTGTATCAGTTAGTGTACCAGAAATTGCAGCACAATATGCACAAGCTGATGCACAGCTAAAAATAGCGCAAGAGCAAGAAAAACGTGCACGACGTAATTGGGATGATTATAAGCCAGAGGAGAGGGAGCAATTCAAATTGTATACGCAACAGGCAGATGCGGCACGCTCCGAAGCCGGCGCATTTTTAGCAAAGGCAAATATTACAGCGCCTTTTGATGGCATTGTGTCAAAGAAGTTTATACAAAATGGTGCAACTGTTATGCCTGGCGCACAAATTGTGTATATTGTGGGTGATACACAGCATAAAGAGGTTGTTGTTGATGTTCCAGTTATTGTTGGCGAAGCAATTGCTATTGGCGACAGTATAACGGTTACAAATGACACAAGTGATGCTCAAGCAATTGTTACAGCGTTGAGTCATGTGTCAGATCAAACATCACGAAAAATGACTGTGCGTGCTACATTGGCAAATGATGCGCCATTTACACTTGGCGAATTTGTGGATTTGAACATTATCGGTTCTAATAAGTTGTCTGGCATTGATGTGCCAAAAGCGGCAATTGTAAAGCAATATAATGATACATTTGTGTTTGTTGTCACTGATGACATTGCACATATAAAAAATGTACAAATTGTAGGTGATAATGGAGATGACGTAGTTGTTGAAGGTATTTCTGAAGGAGATGTAATTGTTGTTTCTGGTGCGCATGATATTACTGATGGTGAAATTATAAGTATAATGAGCGAATAGTAATTGTTTATATATGGAAAATAATAATCGCAAAACTTTCAAAAAATTTGCTGGCATATTTATACGCAATAAAGAATTAGGTGTTTTGGTTATTCTTTTTATTGTGGCCTTTGGGTTGTTTGGTTTTATGATGATGCCAAAGCAATATAATCCAGAAATTGTTGCTCCAGCATTTCGTATTAATACAGAATTTCCAGGAACGACATCAGAAGAAGTATATGAATTAGTGACGCGTCCAATGGAAGATAAGTTGCGTGAGATTCGGGATGTTGATGATATTTATTCACAATCAATGCCAGGATATAGTAGCGTATTGGTGACTTTTGATATTGGATCGGATGAACAAGCTGCAAAGATCGATCTTGTACAACGGTTACGAAGTAATATGGACGAAAAGCCATCGGGTGCAAATGATCCTTTTATACAAGAGATTGATACTGATGATGTGCCAATGGTTACACTTGCACTAACGTCAGATGAATTTTCCAATAGCTCCTTGCGCGCTTTTGCTTTTGATCTGACTGATTCACTTAAACATGTTGATGGCACAGCTAAGCTTAGTATACATGGTGGCGAAAGGGAAGATCTATCTATATTTTTAGATATTGATAAATTAGCGACCTATAATATTGGTGTGAATGAGGTCATCGGTGCGATAACACAAAATAATGCACATGTTCTTGGTACACAGACGGATAGTGATCCATACAAGGTAGATATACGTGTGTTTGGCAATATAGAAGATGCACAAGAATTAAATAAAATTGTTATTGTGCAAAATGATGACACGGTAATTCGTATTGAGGATGTTGCACATATAGAATATGGACAAAGAGCAATTGAAAGTTATGTTCGACTTGAGAATAGTGAAAGTAGTGTGAATGCAGTTTACATTGGTATTGCAAAACAAAATGGTGCAAATGCAACAACTGTATCTCGTGCGGTAGAAAAAAAATTAGAAACATTAAAGCAAAAAGATGTCATTCCAGAACATGTAAGTGTGAGTGTCGTGCGTAATGATGGCGACGTTGCGAGCGAGTCAATTTCTGGTCTTACAAAAAATTTAGTCACATCTATTATAATTGTTGTTATTGTGTTGCTCCTTTTTCTTAACACAAGAAGTGCACTTGTTGTTGCAATTGCAATTCCGTTATCATTGCTAAGTGTTTTTGGTTTGGGATTACTTTTCGATCAGACGATCAATCGTATTACACTTTTTGCGCTGATTTTATCACTTGGGTTACTGGTGGATAATGCCACAGTTGTCGTAGAAAATATGTATCGACATCTCAAAACAAGAAAGAATGAAAAGCGAGAAGATGTCATAACAGATGCTGTCTCAGAAGTGAGCGGCGGACTTATTATGGCCACAATTACTACTGTTTTGGCATTTATTCCGATGGCGTTTGTTTCTGGGATGATGGGTCCATATATGGGTCCAATTCCATTTTTTGTTCCAGTTGCTATTATTGCATCACTATTTATTGCACTGACGATCAGTCCTTTTATAGGTAACATGATATTGCGTGAGGACAAGCATTCTGGTAATTTATTGGATCGATTACGTATAAAAATTAGTGGTTTAGTTGCACGTGTCGAAAAAGTATATGGTATCTTTATCCAATCCGTTTTTACAAATAAGAAAAAACAAAATATTTTATTGGGAGTCGTTGGGTTATTGTTGGTGGTAGCAATGTTGTTACCAGCATTTGCTTTGGTAAAATTTCGTATGTTGCCAAAGGCAGATCGTAATCAATTCTATGTATATGTAGATACAGTTAATAGCACGCATCTTGATGAGACAGATCGCGTAGCTCGAGATGTAACAGAAGAAATTCTTATAGATGAAAATGTTGTCAGTATACAAACAACTGTTGGCGAGGCCCCAGTAATTGATTTTAATGGATTATTCAAAGGTTCAGATATGCGCGATCAATCATATCACGCAACACTAAAAGTTAATTTGATCGATGCAAATGACCGACATGTCACTTCTGAAGATATCGCAAATGACACGCGTGCACGATTGGCAAATATTGCAACTATAAATAATGCAAATATAAAGATTATTGAAGACCCCCCAGGTCCTCCAGTGCTCTCAACATATCAGCTGAAAGTGCAGGGTGATGGTCGTGATGATTATGGTGAGTTACGTAACATCGCAAGTGAATTGTCAGGAAAGACACGTGAAATACCAGGGATTGTTGATGTAGATGTATCAAGTGCAGAGCATGGAGTTGAAGAGACATATCGTATTAATACTCAAGAAGCAACGCGTGTTGGTGTGAGTGTGGATGATATAATGACATCACTCAATGTGTTGTCTCGTGGGACAGATGTCGCATTGTATCATGACACATTAACAAATGAAAAGAGATTTGCTGAAATGCATTATATTTCTGTCCGTGCATCACAGGACGATCGTGAAAGCATAGAAAATCTTGCACATATTAATGTGCGTTCAAGCAGTGGAGAGTTGGTATCACTTGCAGCATTATTGCGAAAAGTTGAAATGCCAATTGATGATCTTATTGCAATGGATGCACGGAGACCAACTGTTTATGTTGGTGGTGAGATGCAGGGACGAAGTGTTGTGTATGCATCGATTGATATGTTGAAATATTTGGTTACTGAGTATAAATTACCAAGTAATAATGCACAGGTTGTTGATTGGAATTTATTTGGTGTCGAATACATTGATGAGGATGGTTCACAATACACAATTCGCATTGGTGGTGAATGGGAATTAACACTTGAGGTATTTCGTGATATGGGCATTGCGTTTGCAGTTGCAATATTTTTGATCTATTTTGTATTGGTAGCGCAATTCAAATCTCTCAAGGTACCACTTTATATTATGGCAACAATTCCACTTGCACTTATTGGTGTTTTCCCAGGATTTTTTATCTTGTATGTTGTCAATGATACATATTTTACATCAACAAGTATGATTGGTGTAATTGCACTTTCTGGTATCGTGGTCAATAATGCGATTATTTATTTGGAATATGTCTTTCAATTAAAAGATCGTGGAATGCAGATTGAAAAAGCATTAGTAAAGGCTGGGCGAACACGACTATTGCCAATTGTGCTTACATCTTTGACAACAATTCTTGCTTCACTGACAATTATTTCTGATCCCGTGTGGGAAGGTTTGGCATGGGCGATTATTACAGGATTGTCATTGTCAGCATTTTTGACACTTGTGATCTTGCCAATAGTTTATAGAGCGTTTGAAAAAAAGAATTGGACACAAAATAATGAATAATTGATAGTAGTGTGCTACAATGATAGCATGCGTAATAAGCTACTAAACAACTTATTTTTATTGTCATCTCGAGCGTAACGTAAGTAAAGTCGAGAGATCTCAAATGTATAAGAATGTCTTAAAACTGTTAGTTTAGAGATTTCTCCATTCCGCTACGCTTCAGTCGAAATGACAAAATTTTAGTTTTTCAGTGGCATGACGTGAAATATAATATTTTTAATTTGTAATTAAAACATATATGGAAGAAAAAAAATCTGTTCAAAAAAAACCGTATCGACTATGTATCGGATATTGGCACATTCCACGAGCTGTCTATTTTATTGGAGGATTGTTCATTTTTGGTTCTGTATTACTTGCGTTATTCGTGGATGAAAAATGGCTGTACTTTACACTTTTTGTAGGCTTCTTATTTATGAGTTTTGCAATTACTGGATATTGTCCGATGGCACTTATTTTGGATAAGTTTGGATTGCGTCGAGAATAGACATAACAAAAATATGAAAAAGCTATTACTTTTGTAAAAGCTTTTTTTATTTTTGCATTAAAATGTGATACAATTAATTTTTCATAGAAAAAAGAAACTTAAGAAAAAACAGGGGGGGGCTAGTGAGTCACGCTATAAAGCAAATTATTGGAGCGGTGGTGTATACTGGAATTTTTGTTATTGGGATATTGGACAGACATGATGTTTTTGAACATATAAAAAACTGGTTTTTATAGTTGTTTTGAATATCTCCCATACACAGTTAATAAAAGGCAGTCACCGTGTTGGCAGTCTTTTTTCTTTTGTTTCGTAATCATGATATACTAAGACAAAAGAAATAAATAATAAAAATATGCAAAAAAAATCAACAATAACATTTTATGGTGGTGCAGGATCTGTTACGGGTGCAAATTTCCTTTTTGATGTTGGGAATAAAAAAATATTGATTGATTGCGGTCTAACACACAGTGGTGGGCAATGTTATTCTACAGAAACAAAATTTCATTATGATCCATCTGAGGTAGATGTTTTGATTATTACACACGCACACGCAGATCATATTGGACGAATTCCACAACTTGTACGTGATGGGTTTAGTGGTATTATTTATTCTACATCTGCGACAAGAGATATTTCATCTGTCATGTTAGATGATGCTTTGAAGATTTTGACAGATGAAGCAGATGAACT
>JAOZUJ010000060.1 GCA_029938745.1 Candidatus Moraniibacteriota bacterium | reverse complement strand
GGATGGACGTATAAAGAGCCTGATGTAAAGCGAAGTGTCATGGTGCGTATGCGTCGTCCTGCGTGGAGTGAATTTGTATTGTTATCTGATTCTGATTTGGAAATTAATAATAAAACAACATTTTACGGTGCAGTGCATGCAAATGATGGTATTAGATTCGATGGTACGGCATATGGTGATGTGTCTAGTAGTGTTGAAAGTTATGTTGACGATATTGGTCAAACAAGAGATGGTATATGGACTCAGGGAAATCAAGGAACTTTTCATGGAGCAAAAACATTCCCAGCTCCTGTACAAGATTTTAATAGTCTTGTGGTCAGTTTTGCAGAGATTGCAGCTGCAGCAGATTCAAAATATGAACTACCTACACAAGCGGGTGGGCAAGGATGGCATATTGTATTGCGAGTTGATACAGCTGCTGATCCGGGTGAGCAAGCAAAGGCGGATATTTATTGGGTAAAAAAAAGACATAAGGATACAAAAAAAATTGAAAAAGAATCATTTGATCAGACACTTGACCTAGGAGATTCAAGCGCAATTTATTTGCGTAATGATATGTGGATTGACGGTACATTAGCTGCTGGCACAAAATTAACAATTGCAGCACATCACAATGGGGGTGGTCGAGATCAACGTATTTATATAAATGGTGATACTGTATATGAAAATCATACCTCATATACAGTCCTTGGACTTGCTGCAGAAGATAGTATTGATACTGTACAAGATCCAAATTTAGCAGGAGCCGGTGAAGATCCTGATATTTTGGAGATTGATGCGGCAATGTTGGCACAAACAGGATTTGTAGGACGAAGTGCTTATGGAAATTCAATTGACGCCATGACTATTTATGGTGCTATTGCAGTAAAACAAGATTTTTTGCAGCATGATGTGGACATAAGTACATTGACTTATGATCCAAACTTTCTTATAGTAGCACCACCATATTTTCCAACGGGTAGTACATATGTGATCGATCAATGGACGGAGATGGAATAGTTTTTCATTGTATGATAATATACATATACACACAAAAACAAAAAATGCGTTATGTCTATTTTGAATAAAAAAATTATTGATCCAATGCCACCATATTTTGGCTTGGATATTAGCGAATTATCTGTAAAGGTTTTGCAAATGGCGCGTCATGGAAAACATGATAGCGTGTATGGTTTTGCGTCCGAAAAACTTGGAGCAGAGACAATTACAGACGGTGATATCAAAAATGTTGATGGTCTAGTCGATGCGATTAAACGTGCACGAAAAAAAGCACAAATTTCAGCTAAAAATGTCATTTGTTCCTTGCCAGAGTCCAAATCATTTGTGCGTATCGTAACAATTCCACAAATGAAAGATGAAGAAGTTGCTGAGGCAATTAAATGGGAAATTGAAGCGGCAATTCCTCTGTCAATTGATCAGGTGTATTATGATTGGCAGGTGTTGGATCGTCGATTGACAAAAGACGAAAAACAAATGGATGTGATTGTCGCTGCAGTTTCCAAAAAGTTTATCAATAATCTTATACGATTATTACGGAGAGCAAATCTTACAGTGTATGGTTTTGAGATTGAGTCTGTCGCGCAGGCAAATAGCTTATTGCGTGATGATGAAAAAGGTGTGACGACGATGATTATTGATATTGGAGATAAGAGCACGAGTTTTGTAATTACTGTTGATAATATTCCAGTTTTTACATCAAATATTCCACTGTCAGCAGAATCAATGACAAAAGCCATTGAACAAACATTTGGTATCTCATATAAGGAAGCAGAAAATATCAAAATTACATATGGCATTGGTTCAGTTCTCAAAAATGATCATGTATTTCAAGCGATAGAATCAGTTGTGGAAAATTTTGTAGTAGAGGCGCAAAAGTCTATCGATTTTTATATCACAGGACTTACATATTCTGATACGATTGATCGTATTATCCTATGTGGTGGTGGCGCAAAGACAATCGGACTTGCACCATATCTTTCACGACGATTGGGATACAATATTGAATTAGGTAATCCGTGGGTTAATATGAATTTCAAGGGCGTGCCACCGATGGACAGAGATGCATCAGTACAATATGCAACCGTAATTGGCCTTGCTTCAAAAGAATTATGAAAATTCGTTTCAATTTATTACCAGGAAAACAAAAAAAGCATTTGCATACACAAAAGATTTTTCGTATTGTCATGGAACGAGAGATTTATGTGCTTATTTTGCTCATGTTTCTTATCTTAAGTCTTTTTGCAATATATTTTATTTTGAAAACAGAAACGTCAATCATGCAAACAACAAGGGATGAGATCGTACAGCAAGGACAATATAAAGAAATTGCCACAATGCATGCAAAATTTTCAAATATACATAAAAAAATGACGCTGGTAGAGCAATTAGATAAAGGGCATGTGTCAATGTCACGATTTTTGATAATACTAAGTGAAAATATTTCTCAAAATATTATAATCGACTCAGTTGTTGCAAATGAGGACACAGTTGTTATTAAGGCAATTGCAAATACGCGTGAGGATGTTGTACTCATGAAAGAGAAATTCAGAAATATAAAACATAATGACATACAATGTTTTAGTGAGATTGCTGTGCCAGAATCAGAATTGACAGTACCGGTAGATGTTGCATTTACAATGACATCCAAAGTTAATTTAGAATGTTTTAAATAAGATATGCTTAATTTTATTAGAAAATATTATCGCCAATTGATAGCTGTTACAATCTTTTTTGTATTAGCTTTCATTATGATATTTCGGTCAGTGAGCATTGTTGATATGATCAGAACGAAAACAGAAGAATTAAAACAAATACAATTAGATTATGCTTTGTCAAATGAATTTTTGAACAATATTTATATATTTAAAAAAAATGTATCATACATTGATGAGGGTGTTGAATGGATGAATATACTTTTGCCAGATAGTGATGATGAAAAAGTACGGTTGTTTTCTGCATTAGAGCAATTAGCAGAGGATACTGGAAATGACAGTATTTCATTGTCAGTGAAAAAAATAGTAAAAGAAGATGATGCAAAAAAGAAAAAGGTTGAAGGTGATAAATCAACTACTGCACCGAGTGTGGGTAATATTTTGAGTGTGGATATGGTGTTGGTTGGTAATTATAATGATTTGATTGAGTTTGTGAAAAAAATAGAAAACATGCACTATTTTGCTGATATAACATCATTCAATCTTGCAAAAACAGCTGGAGGGCCTGACAATCCACGTAGTGATCTTCTCAAGACAACAATGAATGCTAAATTTTATTTGGATAGTAATAAATAAGGAATACGTATGTTTGGATTAAGAGGACGTGATACATTTAATAAACCAACAAGTGACATTAACGCAATTATGAAAAAAATGCGCGAATGGGGGTCTAAGGCATTTCCGTATGCCATGGTTGTGTTGGTTATTGTTATTGCAAGTATAATAGGATATGTGTGGTACACAAGCATGAATGCAAAAATTGTCAGTGAAGAAGAAAAAAAACAATACATTGATAAAAAAAATAAAGAAACTATTTTTAAAAAAGAAAAATTCGATGAATTAAAATCAGTGATCTTATTGCGACAGGAGCGATTTTATGAATCACGGGGTCAATATAGTGATATTTTCTATGATGCAGAAATCCAACAAGAAGATGTAAGTGAAGATGAAAATGAAGGTCAGGCTGATAATCAAGAGCAGGAAGATAAAGAAAGAATAGAATAATTTATAATCAAAAAACACTTTATAAAAAGTGTTTTTTTGATATTGTGCTCTCGCCAGGACTTGAACCTAGAACATTTGGGCCGAAACCAAACGTGATATCCAATTTCACCACGAGAGCATATGTAACTGGTAGTGAAAAATGTAATAATGATTTTTCACTACTATATTATGCCTGTAAAATAGTGTTTGGTCAAGATGAGCTATTTGTGCATATAATTTGATGTGGTACAATAGGTGTGTCTACTTGTGTTGCTAGTGTATATGCACACACGTTGTAGGCAAATTAAATTGTAATATATAAAACTATGGCAGAAGTAACAGTTTATTCCACGCCAACATGTGGATATTGTACAATGGCAAAAGATTTTTTGCAGGAGAAGGGTGTTGAATACACAGAGGTTGACGTTTCTGTGGATCAACAAAAAGCACAAGAAATGGTAGAAAAAACTGGACAAATGGGTGTGCCAGTAATTATTATCAAAAAGGATGGTCAAGAAGAAGTTCTTGTTGGTTTTGATCAGGTACAACTTACAAATCTCTTAGGATTGTAATTGATGTTAGATATGTAGATAGTGTATGTAGTGACAGGTTTCAAACCTGTCACTACTATGATGAATTTATACTGTTTATTATTTAAAATTTAATTATTTATTATCGTTTTGAACGTTTGGAACATCCAGAACGTTTAGAACGTTTCTCTCATTATGTACGAAACAATTATTATTGGTGGTGGACCAGCTGCTGTTGCTGCTGGAGTTTATGCAGCGAGGAAGCAAATCAAAACAGCATTATTTGCGCAACAAATCGGTGGACAATCTGTTGTGTCAGACAGTATCGAAAATTGGATTGGTGAAGAAGTAATTAGCGGTCCAGAATTGGCAATTAAATTAAAAAAACATTTGGAATCACAAAAAGATAGTATTGATCTTTTTGTAGGTGTTAATGTTGATGTTGTAAATAAAAATGAAGATGGAACATTTGAAGTGGTTGCAGGAGATGAAAAATATCAAACCAAAACAGTAATTGTGTGTTCTGGTGGACGACATCGACGACTTGGCGTACCGGGTGAGGCGGAATTTGAGGGAAAGGGTGTTGCTTTTTGTGCAACATGTGATGCACCATTTTATAGAGATAAAGATGTTGCTGTTGTTGGAGGTGGAAATAGTGGCTTGGAAGCGGTTATGGATTTGTTGGCATATGTAAATAAGGTATATGTTATTGCTCGTAAACCTGAGGGCGGGTTGCGTGGTGATCCTATTACACAGGAGGAAGTATTGAGTTCTGATAAAGTGGAAGTAATTTATGAATCAAATGCATCGGCTGTAATTGGGGAAACGATGGTAACTGGGTTGAAATATAAAAAGAATGACAGTGATGAGGAACATGAAGTTGCAGTAAGCGGTGTATTCGTAGAAATTGGATCTGTACCAAATAGTGAATTGGTGAGCGAATTTACTGATACAGATGATTGGAATAATATTGAAGTGGATTTCAAAACACAAGAGACAAGTTGTCCTGGTATATTTGCAGCAGGAGATGTTACAAATGCAATTTATAGACAAAATAATATTGCTGTAGGTGATGCAATTAAGGCATTACTTAGTGCACATGAATATATTAAAAAGGAAATAGGTGATGGGGAATAGTTGATAAGCTTACAGATAAAATATGAAAATATATTTAGGAACAGATCATGCAGGGTATGAACTCAAAGAAAAATTAAAAGGATTTTTGTCTGATGGCGGTCATGATGTTGTTGACTGTGGTACAAATGCATTTGACCAAAATGATGATTATCCAGATTTTATTCGCCCTGCTGCAGAGAATGTCGCAAAAGATTCTACAAGTGTGGGAATTATTTTTGGTGGTTCTGGGCAAGGTGAGGCAATTGTGGCTAATCGAATGCATGGTGTGCGATGTGCAGTGTATTATGGTGGTCCAACAGAGATTGTTACACTTTCACGGCAGCATAATGATGCGAATATGCTTTCGCTTGGTGCACGATTTTTGTCTGCTGATGAAGCAAAAGATGCTGTGCAGTTGTGGTTAGACACAAATTTTAGTGAAGATGATCGACACAAAAGACGTATTTCAAAAATTGATATGTAAATTATTTTTAGAAAGGGTAACGTTAGGGTAACGTTACCCTAACGTTACCCCTTTTAATTATTGGTTATGTTAATTATCCCAGCAGTACTATCAA
>JAOZUJ010000059.1 GCA_029938745.1 Candidatus Moraniibacteriota bacterium | reverse complement strand
ATCATCTTTTTTTGCAAAACTTTTACAAAAAATAAATTATCTCCTCAATATAGCAATTATACAAACACAAATGGTTTTGCACGATCGATCACAACCAACAAAAATAACCTACACTGCACCTCTCTATACAATTCCACATGCAACAAATCCCTGTGAACAACCGACAATTTTTACTTCAAATAATGTGCACCTTTGCAAATAAATTTGGAGCACAGTGAAAGTTTTCACTGTGCTCCTATTTAATCTTTATGCTGCAGGTCTTATTTTTTCCTTGATTTTTGTTGGTGCTGGATTTGCACCATTTTTTACAAAACCCTCTGCACAACGCTTACAAATAAACTGTGAGGCATACAGAAACAGTGCCTCCCTCCCACAACGATTTCCTGTTTTTGGGTTATACGTTTCACATTTATGCATGAGCAAACCCCTCCTTTTTTAACTTTGTTTACGTGTTTATGGTTATTTTAAACATATCATGATTAATATAAAATTTCAATCCGTTATTTTACTTTTTTTGGTATGTTCAATGGTATGTTCAATGGTATGTTCATCACATAAAAACCATTGCAAAAACACCTAAAAAGTGAGATGATTATAGTGATAGAGCATTATTCTGTCATTATTTTATACTTCTAACTTTTAACATTCTACCAACCTATATGTCAGGACACAGTAAATGGTCAACAATTAAACATAAAAAAGGTGTGACAGATGCAAAACGCTCAAAAGTATTTTCACGTATCACAAAAGCAATCATGGTTGCCGTGCAAAATGGAGATATTGACCCAGAAATGAATAGTGCACTCAAACTTGCAATCGACCAAGCAAAAAAAGCAAATATGCCAAAAGATAATATTGAACGAGCGATGAAAAAGGGCTCTGGAGATACTGACACCCGCATTGAAGAAGTAACGTATGAAGGCATGGGTCCAGGTGGTGCGGCAATGATCATTGTGTGTGCAACAGATAATACTAATCGAGCACTCACAGAAGTAAAAACCGCTCTCAAAAAAAATAATGGGAAATTTGTTCCTAGTGGTAGCGTCAGCTTTCAATTTGATTATGTAGGATATATATCTCTTGAACCAAAAAATAGCGAAGATACTGAACTTGCTGCCATAGAACTTGGTGCTGAAGATGTAATAGAGGAAGAAAAAGCCCTTATTATTATTACAAAGCCTACAGAATTACATAATATACTCAAAGGAATTGAAAAAGAAGCACAAACCATCCATGAAGCACGTTTAATTTACAATCCCACACAAACAGTTGCCTTAAATGATACAGACAAAGACATCTACCGAGCGCTTTATGATATAATAGAAGACCTGGATGATGTCACAGAAATCTTTGATAACGTCAAACGTCATTAAACAATGTATAACAACGTTTGACGTTATGGCTTAAACATGCTATTATATAATTTAATTTAAAATTTAAAAAATGGTACAAATACTTGGCATTGATCCTGGTACTGCTATTGTTGGTTGGGGCATATTAGATTGTGATGACAGTGGTCAAAAGTGTGTAGCTGTCGCCTATGGTCACATAGAGACTGCTAAAGATACACCTATGACTGAGCGTTTATCAGAAATTACTGATAATATCCTTGCTATTTTGAATAAATATAATCCTAATGAAGTTGCTGTTGAAGAGCTTTTTTATTTCAAAAATGCAAAGACCGTTATTAGTGTCGCACAAGCTCGTGGCGTAATTATTAATACATGTTTTCGTAAAAAAATAATCGTTGCAGAATATACACCCTTACAGATTAAACAATCGCTTACTGGGTATGGTCGTGCTGATAAAGCACAAATGCAAAAGATGATAAAAAGTGTGCTAAAATTAGATAGCATACCAAAGCCAGATGATACAGCGGATGCTCTTGCTGTGGCACTCTGTCACAATAACTCACGTATATTTTTACAAAAAATTAATTAATACACATTATGGATAATATTAGCCCACTCATTCAATTTTTTCTTGATCAAGGATTAAACTTGGATACAATTATTTTATTACTACTCTTCCCTGTTGTTGCAACAATTGTGGTAATCTTGCGTCAAATTGTTGGAATTAAGGCTTTTGGTATTTACACACCTTCTATTATTACATTAGCTTTTGTATTCATTGCAAAGGATAATTTTTGGGATATTAAATACGCGATTGCAATTTATGCGATTGTTCTTTTTGTTGGCATGGCAATGCGCTATGTACTTAAAAAACTGCGACTTCTCTATTTGCCACGTGTTGCAATTAATTTAACAGTTGTTTCTTTTTCTGTATTACTTACACTTGCTCTCGCTGGCTACTTTGGACGAACTGGGTTTGCATCAACTGCAATATTTCCGATTCTTGTCATTATCATGCTTGTAGAAAAGTTTGTAACTGTGCAAATTGAAAAAGGTAATCGCACAGCAATCATTCTTGCAATTGAAACACTTATTATTGCACTTATTGGATATACAGTTCTTTCCCCAACTACGTTTGTTGGTGAATATACTATTAGTTTTACACTTGCACATCCAGTTGCATTACTTCTTATTATTCCAATTAACATATTTATTGGTAAATGGACTGGATTACGGCTTAACGAATACTTCAGGTTTCATGATGTTATAAATAAGATTAAATAAATAATTCCATGTTTGAATCAATACGCGCAAGTAAAAACATACTTGGGATGAATGCACGCAATCTTACATATATTCGCCCTAATAATCTAAAACGAGCAAAACGACTTGCAGATGACAAAATCCGTTCAAAAAGATTGCTTAAAAAAGCAGGCGTTCCTGTTCCGCGTCTTATTGCACAAATTTCATCACGTCGTACACTCGAAAACTTTGACTGGAGCATCTTACCGCCAAGTTTTGTCATTAAGCCAAATAAAGGTCTCGGTGGCGATGGTATTATTGTCATATATGGACGTAAACGTGGCACGGATGATGTGTGGATCAAATCAAATGGAAAAACTGTAACAATGGAAGAACTCAAAACACATATTGGTCATATTCTTGATGGTGAATATTCTCTCTCAAGCACCCCTGATATTGCATTTTTTGAAGAACGCCTCAAGCTATCAAAAGAATTTCGCCCATATGCTTACAGAGGTATCCCAGATATTCGTATTATTATTTATAATAAGGTACCTGTCATGGCAATGTTACGACTCCCTACAAAAGAGTCTGGTGGAAAAGCCAACCTACAACAAGGTGGAATTGGCGTTGGTATTGATATGGCACGTGGCACCACGACAACTGCAGTTCAAGGAAAATCAAAAATTATTGAGTATGTTCCCGATACACGACTACTTCTTTCTGGTATCAAAATCCCTTATTGGGATGAGATGCTCACACTTGCAATCAAGGCACAAGATGCGTCTGGACTTGGTTTTTTGGGTGCTGATATTGCAATTGACCGAGATAATGGTCCAGTTTTTCTCGAACTCAATGCAAGGCCAGGACTTTCAATTCAAGTAGCAAATATGGCAGGTCTTAAACGCCGTCTAGAGCGTGTGGAAGGTTTGAAAATTAAATCGGCTATTCGTGGTGCAGCTGTTGGCAAAAGTCTGTTTGGTGGTGAAATTGAAGATGAGGTAGAGGGAATGAGTGGTAAGCGTGTCATTGGTTCTGTGGAAGAAATAAAGATTATTGGTAAAAATGATGTAAAAATTAAAACAACTGCCAAGATAGATACGGGAGCATATTCTACATCTATTGACAAGGAGCTAGCATACGCACTTGGCTTTGGACATGTGACTGAGGGTTTTGAAAAAATTGATCTATCACAGTATGACATTACACCAAAAAATGAATCTCAAATAAAAAAAGATATTATAGCAAAATATAAAAAATCTATACCAGATTTAGATGATGTTGCTGTTGTATTTGCATCAAGCGGAGCTTCTGTGCGACCTGTTGTCAAAATAAAATTTATCATGGACAATCGTACAATTATTACAAAAGTAAATATTGTTGATAGAAGTGATATGAAATACGATATTATCATCGGCAAAAGAAATCTCTCACGATTTTTAGTTGATGTCAGTAAATAATTCACACTAATAAATATTTATGATTACAAACACAGAAATTTCTAATATTGGCCACGCCGGATTTCGTTCTCTTATTCAAAAATCAGTAAATATAGGCATAGATGTACATATCTACAAAAAACATAAGAAACTAATTCATCTATCCTACAAAGATAAAACAATTTACACAAATAACTATACTCCACCACTACCAAGAAATGCTGGAAATTTTACACTCAGCAAAGAAGTAACCAAAACCATACTACATGAAAAAGGCATTATTGTTCCACGTGGCTTTGCGACAACAACGCTAAAAGAAGCAATTGCTCTAATCAAAAAAAATAAACTATCATACCCGCTTATCTTAAAACCAATTGATGGATCTCTCGCAAAAGGCATTACGTGGAATATCACATCACAAAAAGATTTGCGTCATGCCGTCAATTTCTTCAAAAATACATTCAATAACAGCGCTTTAATACAGAGGAAACGTTTTATTGTAGAAGAGATGTTCATCGGAGATGAATATCGTGTGTTAGTTCTAAAAAATAAAGTAATCTCTTGCATCAAAAAAATACCAGCAACTATTACTGGTGATGGAATATCAACAATTACAAAACTCATTAATATACAAAATGCAAAAAGATTACCCGGATTTGACATTAAACTTGATTCTGTCGCACTTACAACGCTCAAAAAAAATAAATTTGTACTAGAAACAGTGTTACCAAAAAAATATAAACTAATACTACGTAATGACATGATGCTATCTAACGGTGGACGTGCTGTTGATTGTACACATATTATGAGCTCTAAACTCAAAAAACAATGTGTTAAGGCTGTACAAGCACTTGGACTAACATTTGGTGGCATTGATCTCATGTCTGTAGATATAGAAAAAAATAACGACTACGTCATCATAGAAATAAACAACAATCCAGTATACATCATTAACGAAAAACCTCTTGTCGAAGGTTCTGGTGTTGATGTTTCACTCCTATTATTACGAGAGATCTTTCCACATTTGGAAAAATAGTGATTACTAATATTACGTGTTTGTGATATTATAAATAAAAATAATTTAATTTGCCCTAATTATTAATAAAAAACTTATGACAAAAAAAATAGTGATTATTTACAGTGGAGATGATTGGTATAAAGATGTACCATTTAGCTCTGACAGTTCTGAGACCAAATTATCATTTGAAGAGTGGTATAAACAAGCGAGTCGATATAATATAAAGTTTTATAGAGCATCTATAGATTGGTATGATGAAAAAAAAGGTACTTTTATTAAATCGTGGACATTTGAAAATAATAAATGGATTAAAATTTCACAATCTATCAAACCACACGCAATTTATGACAAAACAGCTGGTAGTTATGACTATATTACATTTGAAGAAAAAATGAATATTTTCAAAAAAACTCCAATTCTAAATCACCCTTTATTTCGAACAATCACAAATAATAAATTATCACAACATATGTTATTTGGTGAATATATGCCTGACACATTACTCGCAAATAATAAAAAAGAACTCATCACATCGTTAGGTAAAATCAAAGGTTCAGAAATCGTGATCAAGCCACTTCATGGATCTGGTGGGTTTGGTATTTTCATTGGATCAAAAAAAGATGCTCTTAAGAAAAGACTGACATATCCAGTTATTGCACAAGAATTTATTGTGAGTACAAAAGGCATTCCAGGTTTTTCAAAAAAAGATGAAATTGCTGATTTACGTCTTATTTATACAGACCATAAATTAGTATATGCTCTTTCTCGCATTGCAAAAAAAGGTTCTTTATTTACGAATTTTCATCAAGGTGCTAGTGCCGTACTAGTCCCAAAAAATAAAATACCAAAAGGTGTACACATGGTAGCTAAAAATATTACAAAAAAATTGTCAGTATTTCCCCC
>JAOZUJ010000009.1:5509-20348 GCA_029938745.1 Candidatus Moraniibacteriota bacterium | reverse complement strand
CTTTACCTGCTGTGTATTGATAAGTTTCTAATTTTATTGTGTTTCCATTTTCTATGGATAGTTCATTGTTGCTTATAGAAAGAAGTTGATTGTCAGTGTTAAGTCCTGCTGGTACTGGTACCCATTGATCTCCATTGTATGCTAGTACTGTGCCACTTTGTACATTTGTTGTGTTTACATCTTTGAAAAGGCTGATTGATGAGAAAAGTGGTGTTGTGTCTATGTCATTTGTTTGTTTTGTGTTATCTAAGTTTACAACTGTTGTTGATTTTGTTGTTTGTGTGTTGGTGTCTTTATTTGTTTTTTTAGTTTCTTTTTTTTCAATTGTTACTGTGTCTGTGCCATTACCTTCGTCGTTATCGTCTTTCCTTGTCTCGCCATAGCCTTTGGCGTCGGCGGATACGGAGGTGTCATCTAATTTGTCTCCTCCTTTTACTATTTCTACTCTTCTTACAATATTTTGTGTAATTGTTTCATTATTGTTCTTTGCATCAAAAAAAGACCATATGTATATGAATACGGCTCCTAATATGAAAATGATTATTGCTGTTATTGTAAGTGCTTTTACACCCTGGGAAATCATAGTTTCAATTTATTTTTTGGTTTGTTTTTACTTTGTTATTATACCATAGTGATAGTATGATGTACAAGTTTGATTCTTGTTCACCAAAAAGGTCAGTTATGAATATTTTTTCACTCTAAAAAACTTCGCTTTAATATGTGCTTAAAAAATTAACTACCCCTTTAAAGGGGTAGTTAAAGGGGTCATTAATAAATGATTAATCATTTATTTTACATCTTGTAGTTGTTCGATAATTTTCTTTTCTTTTCTTGATAATTTTGTTGGCACATCTACGATTACTTCCACGAGATGATCACCACGACCGATGCCACGCAACTTCGGTATACCTTTGCCACGAATTTTATAGATCTCTCCTGATTGTGTTCCTGCTGGTACTTTCATTTTCACTGTACCATCAACCGTTTCTATCTCAACTTTATCACTAAGCGCTGCTTGAGAAAAACTAATATGTCTTGTTGTACGAATGTCATTTCCATCACGCACAAATCTATTATCTGGTATAACATGCACAGTTACAATCAGATCACCAGCCGGCGCATCATCCGCGCCAACTTCACCTTTGCCGGCAATCGCAATTGATTGTCCATCATTGATGCCTGCGGGGATATCAACACTTTCTTTTACTTCTTCTCGATAATATCCCACTCCACTACACTTAGTACATTTTTTATCAAATGTTTTACCTCTGCCAGCGCAATCATCACATACTACCGTCTGTGCAATTGTTCCCAAAATTGTTTGCATTGCTTTTTGCACATGTCCACTACCGCTACATGTTTTACATGTTTCTTCTTTTGTACCGGGCTCACCACCACGACCATCGCAATGACTACAATGAACAGCCTTATAAACTGACACTTCTTTAATTGCACCTTTTATCACTTCTGCAAAATCAATTTCTATATTCACCTGCACATCGCGACCGCGTTGTTGTCTACCACGCCCACCACCAAACATCTCCGAAAAAATATCTCCCATTCCTTCACCGCCACCAAAATTAAATTCAAAACCCTGTTCGCCGCCACCTGCACCCTGTTGAAAATCAGAAAAATCGAATCCACCAAAACCTGCACTCGGACCACCAGCTCCAGCACCATCAAACGTTTGTCCAAACTGATCATATTGTGTACGTTTTTCTTTATTTGATAATGTTTGATATGCTTCATTTGCTTCTTTGAATTTTTCTTCATCGCCGCCTTTTTTATCAGGATGATGTTTGTGTGCCATTTTACGATATGCTTTTTTTATTTCATCGTCCGATGAGTCTTTTGACACACCTAAAATATCATAATAATCCTTTGCCATTATATTGTAGTAATAATTAGTTTTATATCTTAAATGCAATCATATCACAAAAAACAAAAATTAGCAATCTCAACAAGAGAGTGCCAATTTTTTGTTTTTCTTTGTCAATAATTTATTCTGGCTTGTGTAATTCCACAACAAAATCATCATAAATTTTTTGTAGCATTTCCATTGGTGGTTCATTGTCTGCAGACATTCTTTCCATTCGCAATTGGATAATTCGCTCTTTTGCTTCACTGATCTCATCAAAATCAGTATTACCACTTATTGTTTGAGAAAACACCAACAACGAATCTCTAATATATGCAATAAAATCTTTACACACAGGACACTCCTCATCACCATCATATTTTTTCATCAATGTATTTGCTATGCTTTGAATTTTTTCTATATCATCATTTGCTTGTGCAAATTCATTATGTATCACACGAAACACATCTTCATCAATCCCTGTCGTACGAGATATAATATAAATTTCACTTTCGATCATTTCATTTTGTGTTTTTTCCACGCTCCATCTTTCCTTCTGCGCGTATGCAAACACTTCCTCAATCGCATGAAGAAAATTCACAAAATCACTTGTCTCGTCATATTCCTCATATTTTTTTTTCAAAACATCTGACACGATATTGATACGTTCCAATTGATCTTGCAAGGACATCATTTTGTCATAATAGGAGTCAAAATTATCTCGCTTTTGTTTTGCACTTGGTGCATCCACAGTTGGTTGTTTTTTATTTTTCATGCCAGTTTGCATATATTTTTTTCTAACAAATTATACATCAATATTTTGTACAGTTTTTGCATGTGTTTGGATAAAATGTTTTCGTGGTGCTACTTCACTTCCCATCAACAAATCAAATACACGATCAGCCGCCTCTGCGTCTTCAATCGTAACTTGCTTCATTTTTCGAAATTCTGGATTCATAGTTGTGTCCCATAGTTGCTCTGGATTCATCTCACCAAGACCCTTGTACCTCTGTATTGCAAGTCCAGCAATCTTTTTACCATCTTCACCATCTAAATCATCCTCACTCACACCAAGCTTTTTTAGTAATGCTTCTTTTTCTTCATCTGTATAAACATAATGTGCTTTTTTTCCTTTCTTAATCTGATACAACGGTGGCTGTGCGATATAAATATATCCCATCTTGACTAACTCTTCATAATATCGATAAAAGAATGTCAGAAGTAATGTACGAATATGTGAACCATCAACATCAGCATCGGCCATAATAATAACCTTATGATATCGCAATTTACTAACATCTACAGTCTCTCCAATCCCTGCACCAAGTGCAATAATAATTGGTTTAAGAGTGTCTGATTTTACAACTTTATCAAGACTTGTCTTTTCCACATTAACGAGCTTGCCTCGTAGTGGTAAGATTGCTTGGAACATACGGTCACGCCCCTGCTTTGCACTACCGCCAGCAGAGTCTCCCTCTACAATATACAATTCAGAATCTTCTGCCCTACGACTTGTGCAGTCAGCAAGTTTGCCTGGCAAAGTCATCCCTTCCAATGCACCTTTACGAAGGACAGCATCTTTTGCTGCACGCGCAGCATTTCTTGCACGAGCTGTCAGCAAACACTTCTCGATCATTGCCTTTGCATCTTTTGGATTTTTTTCAAGATACTCTGCAAACTCTTGCGAAAAGATATTTTGTACAATCCCCTTCACTTCTGGATTACCCAATTTTTCTTTTGTCTGTCCTTCAAACTGTGGATCTGGTAATTTCACATTGATTATAGCTGTCAATCCTTCTCGTGCATCATCTGATGTAAGATTTTTATCTTTTTCTTTCAAGATCTTATTTTTGCGTGCATATGAATTGAGAGTTCGTGTCAATGCATTGCGAAATCCTGTAACATGTGTTCCTCCCTCTGGATTCAAAATATTATTTGCAAACGCATGCAACCGCTCTTTGAAAGAGTCTGTATATTGCAAAGAGATCTCTACATATATTTCACCTTCTTTTTTCTCAATATAAACTGGCACCTGATTGCGCACATCTTTACCACGATTGATAAATTTCACAAAAGAAATAATACCAGAATCAAAATAAAAGCTATGCCGTCGCGCTTTGTATGCATCAGCCTCGCCTGTAACTTCACGTGCATCTTCAATATCGAGACGAATGCCCTTTGTCAAATATGCTTGATTGCGCAAATGTTTTACAATTGTATCAAAATTAAATGTCGTATCTGGAAAGATCGTTGTATCTGGTTTAAACGTAATTTTTGTACCAGTTTCATCTTTTTTTACTTTGCCAACTGATTTCACCTTGTGCTTTGGCTTGCCACGTTTATATTCTTGTGACCATAATTTACCATCTCTTTTTACCTCTACTTTTGTGTATTCGGATAGTGCATTCACCACAGAAACACCCACACCATGCAGTCCACCAGAAACTTTATATCCACTATCATCACCACCAAATTTACCTCCAGCATGCAAAACCGTAAGAACTGTTTCTAATGTTGATTTTTTTGTTTGTGGATGAATAGCAACTGGGATACCACGTCCATCATCAGAAACTTCTATCATATTACCTGGCAAAATACGCACAGTACATATAGTAGCGTGTCCTGCCATTGCTTCATCTATACAGTTATCCACAGTTTCCCAGATCAAATGATGTAATCCGACAAGACCTGTGCCACCGATATACATACCAGGACGTTTGCGAACTGGCTCCAATCCTTCCAAAACCTGAATGGATGATGCGCCATATTTACCACTGACTTTTTTTGTGCTCGTTTTCTTTTTTGCTGCCATATCTTTACAATTAAATAAATACTTTCAAATTATGTTCGTGTTAAGAAATACAATTCTATCAAAAATCCAAATCCCATAACGATCAGTGCATTCCACCATACCAATATTTGCATTTGTTGCATGCCAACTAAAATAGTCATGAGTGCGCCAAGCAAAATGCCTTGTCGCAACGCCATGCCAATTTCGCCAAGCGTGAACATGTCACTAGCCATCTTTCGCCACATCCATGTCAGTACCAATACACTGGCACCGGACACGAAAAGGAAGAATGTCAAATAAAAAAGGAAGAATGCAATATTGCCAATGTCCATTGGATCAGTCAAGAATATAACAGCGCAAAACGCCAAAAACATGATCAATGTGCCAATACGCAATCCCCATAAGTATGATTGCAATGTCATAAATTGTATTTTTCTTGTGAATATTTCTCTTATAATTATACCCTGTTGTCCTTGTTTTGACAAGAAAAAATATTATAACTATGTTACAATAAAAAACACAACAAAACAAATATGAATAAAATAAATAATTTACAACACACAGAAAAACTCAATCATAAAAAGATCTTTTTTGTTGATGTTATTTCGTTGCTCATGGGCTTTACGGGCGGGCTCTTGGTATATACGACTTCCACATATTTCAAAAATGTTTTAGGTAGCACAAATATCGGTTGGACATTTTTGATTGCAAATATCATTATTTTGATCACACTTTTCAATATTCACAAATTTGCACGCATTGTTGGCAAAGAAACACTTTTTCATTTGCTTATTGTATGTAAAATTTCTCTTTTCATTGCACTCGTCCTTTTGTTTGGACATATATCTGGTACGATTCTCCTTATTCTTTATATTGTTTTTGAAGCACTGTCATGGGCAATTTTGAAAATGATACTCGAGTCACATGCAACTGACAGCGAGTCTGGCAGGATCTATGGCTTCAATCTAACAGTCACGAACATCGGACTTATTCTCGCGCCAATTGCTGCGACACAACTACTTGGTCAATCTGGTTTTACTGGGATCTTTTATCTTTCTCTCATATTAAATATCGTCATATTTATCATTGCTTTTTTCTCATTGAAACAATCGCCCACTACACCGCAAAAACAAATCAATTACACTGGACTTTTTGGAAAGCTTAAAAAAAGACCCGACATCGTACAAATATTTTCCATTTCCTTTGCACTTGAATTCTTTTTTGCGATTATGGTGATCTACACTCCACTCTATTTAATTAGCAATGGATTTACATGGAATGAAGTCGGCATCATATTTGCTGTGATGCTTATCCCTTTTATTCTTATTCAATACCCTGTCGGTTTATTAGCTGATAAAAAACTTGGTGAAAAAGAACTTTTATTCTTTTCTTTTGTGCTCATTGCGCTCTCATCAGTATTTCTTTATTTTTCTGGTGGCGCTACTGTAATGACAATTATGATCATCCTTTTTGTATCACGCATTGGTGCAGCCTTTGTTGGTATTTTGCGATTGTCCTATTTTTATAAACGCGTAGACAAAACTGATACAGATATGATCGCATTTTTCCAAACGGCACGACCATTTGCATTTATCATCGCTCCAGCCATCGCAGGCGTCCTGCTCGTATATTTTCAAATGAATACCGTCTTTATCCTCATCACAATTGTTGCCCTCTCTGCACTTTATCCTGTATATAAACTACAAGACAATAAATCACAAGCAGAAGTCTCATAATAAATATTTTTTCAAAAAAAATAAAAAGGTACCTTATACAGTACCTTTTTATTTTGAATTGCAAAATAATTATAGATCGTAAGAATCTTCCAACTCACCAAAAACAAGAAGCCGACTAGAAGTGGTTCCAGGTGGCCAACATGTCATAAGCGTTGCTGTTTGTGTATCATTTGATTTTGTCTCGAGATATTCCACTGCTTCTGGCGCAACCTCTTGTGTGCCAGATACTATATATTTATAAACCCTGTTATCATGCACAATGAAAAATTGATCACCATTTTCTAATTTATGCAAAAGATAAAAAACCGTATTATAATGATTGGCAGTATAAAAATTATCAGAAGAATGTGCAAACAAAAATGTATTACCTTTTTCTCCTGGCACCACACTTCCATTAGCGTGTGCGACACCATTTTCTAATGCATTTCTGTACTCATGTTCATTATACGGATCAATATTTTCTATCACTGGAGCGTTACCACCAATCTTTGGCACAATGATACTAAACCCTGCATCAGCTGGCACAATATTACCACCTTGATCATTTGTAGAGTCTTTTGTAATCACAACATTAGAGATATCTGTATTGTCGCGTGCTGTAAATCTATAACGAGCTTCTTCCTTCAACGCTGGATAAAATATGAGAGCAAGCAGAAGCAGAGCAAATACAACAAGCACAGCTCCACTCCACAGCATTACATTTCCTATTTTTACTTGATTCATGAGTTTTGTTTTCCTGATGTTTTATCGTTTCGCGCTCGAACTGCATACACAATACCAATTATACCAAGAGTGACGAGTAAGGCACCAAGCCATTTACTACTCGTCAGACCCCATATAGTTTCCTCTTCAGTTGCTTCACCTGCAACTTCTCCATCACTTGTCTCGCCATAGCTTTCAGCGTCGGCGGATTCATCAATTTGAGTATTAGTTCCTTCTTCCCCCGTCTCGCCAGAACTGTCAGCGTCAGTGGATGTCTCACCATCAGTAGTGACATCAGATGACCCTGTGCTACCTGTACTAGAAGTTGTTGTGCTTGATGATGTTGATGACTCCACAATGATAACGTTTTCAACTGTTTTTGTTTCTTCAATTTCTTCTTCCTCAACACGAACTGATGATGCATTTCCTGCTTCATCAAATGCACGCACTGCATACCAGTGTTTTTTATTACACACAGATGTTTCGTCAAGATGATCAGTTACGGTCATTTTTTCATTTGGACCTACAGTTACCGTTGCCCATCGTGAATTCTCATCAACTGTAAATTCACGGTCACGAGAATGATACAATTCTACACGTACTGTTTGTCCATCATCTGCAGTTTTGAATTCTACGTCATAACGACAATCCCCTTCTTTATCTTTTTCAATCCATTTTGGCTTACCTGGTGTTGTTGTATTGTATGCTACTTCATACATTTCAGATTCACTTACATCACCACCAGTTGTTGCTTGTACCTTTAGCTTATATGTCCCTTGCTCTGACAAGACATCATCAGTGATACCACAATCACCAGATCCTCCTGTTCCACTGTGTGCAACTGTTTTGAATGTTTCAAATGTTGAACTAGATGGTTTTTGCACAAGACATTCTACATCTACACCACGACTTTGTGCGTCAAGTACAACATAACCAAATGAGAATGTTGTGTTTGATGTTTCTACTGGTTCATCTGCACGCACAACCAGATCACCGGCTGCAGCAGACACGCTTCCTGCCATCGCAAGTGCGATACTCATCACAGTAAGAAATGCAATAGATTTGATACTCTGTGATACTTTACTTCGTCGCATACGCATCACACCTCCACTTAGCAGAAGTAATACTCCTGCAAAAAGAGCAACCATAGCAAATTTGATCCATCCTTCCTCGGCACCTGTTGCTGGTAAATTTACATAAACATCTTTCTTTTTCTTTGTCGTTTCCACATCTTCATCAACTTCTACCCCGACAGCGACAGTCTCTTGTTCATCTGCTTCGATCTCGATCTGCGTACCAACAAATGTATCATTGACAATTCCCTCTGCAACAATAAAGTCGGATGGAGCTGACGACGCTGTGATACCTGTACCCATGACGTCTTTTCCGTTTGCAAATGCAACATCAAGATACATACCCGTTTGCGCATTGTCACCAATCTTTGCATCATATACAAGTGTGATCACCTCGCCCGGTACCATATCACCAAGCATCCATGTACCAAGAGAACTATATACTGGCTCTGGAATACTTAGTGCAGGATTCACATTAGATGAAACACTATATGATCCTGACACATACTTAAATTGCTCTGGTGGAACATCCATAACAGTAGCGTCCACAATCGGTCCACCAGTTGCGTCTGTATGGACAGTCAACGTATATTTCACGATGTCACCTGGTTTATCTGGTCCATTTTCATATTCATTATTCGTTTTTGTAACTGCTAGGTCAGGAGTAATAAATTGGTTTCCGACATAACAGTGTTTTGTCTCACCAGGAGCAAGATCAAAATTGATCGAGCCTTCTGAGAGATCTCCATTTATCACATCTTCCATCGATACAAAATTCCATCCAACAGCATCAAAGAGGCAATCTCCTTCACACACATCATCGTTATCATCAACTGGTTGTTCTTCACAATATATACCAGTTTGTCGCCAATAGTCTTGCAATGTTTCACTCAACAAATAAGGACTGTCAACAGTTGGTCTTAGATCAACAAATGTTGTTGTACCGTCTGTAAGCGTTGTTTGTGTCTCATTATATCCAGCATCACCTTCCATTTTCAGATTCATATCCCAACCTTCAAGCACTTCCTCATCTACATCTTTTACACCATCACCATTTACATCGTGCCATTTTGTAACGACTACTTCACCAAGTTCTACATTTCCAAAATCATATTCATTGCAGCTACATTCACAGTCACAATCAAACCAATCATCGCAATCCCAATCAAGCCAGCAATTATCGTTACAGCCACATGCATTGTCATCTTCTGGAAGTACTACTGTATGACAATTTGGTTCAAGTGGATATGTTTGTTCCCAACCGCTCTGTATTACTTCACACACACGGTATTCTCCTGGATAAAGATCTTCAAATAAATATTCTCCATAATTCCCCAGTTCACTAGATGTGACTGTAGACTGCTCATTGGAATCAAGTATGCCATCTGCATTCTCGTCCAAAAATATTGTCCAACCTGATAAGAACTCTTCACTGCCATCACGATCGCCATTCATATTATGATCATGCCACTTCACACCATGGATCGATCCAAGTTGAACATTTCCAAATCGTGCTACTGTCTTTTTTCCAGCACGCACACGTGCATGACGACAGACATTATCGCTTGGCTCAGTATTTACCCAACCATCTTGCATCGTTTCACATACGGTATAAGTTCCAATTGGTAAATTATGAAATTCTACTCGTCCCGTACCATTTGCACCAGTCATACCAGTATCAATTTCATTGCCATCCTCATCAAAAAGTGTCATCTCCCAATCATTCAAACGAGGTTCTCCTGATGAATAGTCTGGTACACCATTTGCATTGAGATCTTCATACTTGATCGCAACAATATATCCAAGTTCATAATTTCCAAATTTAGCAACACGACTAGTACCAGCTTTTACATTAATTGTCCGACAAAGACTACCATTATGTGGCTCTGTACTTGTCCAACCAGCTTGCATTGTTTCACATACAGTATATGTACCGACTGCCAGGTTATCAAAGATCACTTTACCATTACCATTGTCCCCAGTTGTGCCAACTGTAGTAGCACCGTGTTCGTCAGTGAGTGTCATTTCCCAACCATTTAATCGTGGCTCACCTGAATCACGTTTACCATTACCGTTTGTGTCTTCATATTTAATTGCACGAATTTTTCCGAGTTCATAATTTCCAAATTCTACTGTCGTCATCTCATCATCAACTACTGCATGCGTAGAATTATTATTATTTGTTGTCATTGTCCAACCATCTTGTTCAACCTCAAAAATAGTATAATCACCCGCTGGCAGATCATGCCATGTATAACATCCATCATCGCCACGCGCAACTGGATTTTGACCATCAACACCAACTTCCCATGCGATGTATTCTTCACCATCATTCTTCACGCCATCAGCATTATTATCTTCAAATTTGCAAATTTGCAGATCTCCAAGTAATTCTTTGTTCACAAAAGTGAATGTGTTTGAATCACTTGGTACTGTGATGCTACCGCCACCGCTGACATACTCCCAGCCATCATGCATGATCTCATCAAGTTCATAATCTCCCCACGGCACATCATTAAATTCTACACATCCATCATCACCATCAGTGATTCCTTGATATTTGATTTTATATATCTCAAATTGGAAATCTCCATTATTCACATTGTCTCCATAATAACTATCATACAATGAGAAATTCATTACTCCTCCAGCATGATCATAAACATATGAATATTCATGACTACTATTATAATCTCCCCAATCAATTGGATCTCCGTTGATCCACGCCATGAGTCCATTACTACTACTTGGCAGATCAAAACCACTAAACCAACAATCACATCCTGACGGAATATTCATCGGTCGATAAGAATAACCAGCATCAGCGATCATCGCTGAATTTCCATATTTATATGTACCACTAACCTTAACTAAATATTGACCAGCTTCCAGATCAGTTGAATCTGTGCCAGAGCCATTTGCTACATTGATATTTGTCGGACCATCAACTACAGAAGACAATATCATTTCCCAACCTGCCAATTCATTTCCTGCTTCATCTTTTTTACAAACTTTTACATCTGATGATTCATACCAATTACCAAATGTTACTGTCTTGTGATAGTCCTTCACAGCCGCACCAAGTGTTACATCTTGAGAAAGTGATCCTGTTGTAACTTCCCAACCATTACGATCTTCTTCTGTAACAGTATATTTTCCAAGAGGTAATTCATCAAATGTTGTACAACCCTTTTCGTCCGTTGTTTGTGTTTTATTTCCAAGTGTCATTTCCCATCCAGCAATCATCTCTTCACCGTCACCCTGTTGTCCATCTTTATCAGTGTCTTCAAATTTGCACGCTGTGATCGAGCCACGTCGTACATCAGGAATATCTTTGCGATTATAAAAATCAACTGATCCACGTGGACATGTATTTGTCTGTACAACTTCTACACCATCGAGAAACATCCCCAAAGAATTTTCCGGACCATTTTCTGTAAATGAAATTGTTGTTTCATTAGCAATTGCTGTAAATGTTTGTGTCTCAGATGTCCATATAGTATCACTTCCACCATTAGCACTGTGTGCATCAGTTCCTATTCCCCATGAAACATTCATCTGATTATTATTCACACGTGGTCGTGGTGACCATGCGTAGTGCAATTCATATTCTCCACCATCACACGTCTGGATGTCTTGAGAAAGCACAACATTTGCAGGCTCTCCATTTGCAACACCCCAGTCAGTATCTAATTCAGCATATTGATTTCCTTCAAAATCACCCCATCCACCAACACTTTTTTGGATCTCTGCTCGCGCTGGCTCTGGTCGTGAATATCCATCATACATTACCGTGTTACCAACCCATTCAACATCCCACGCGAGACCTGTGACACCTTGTGCATAATGATTCCAAGAACCACCTACAACAGGAGCTTCAAATCCACCATTAGCGATCATGTTGCCATCGGCTTTCATTGTGTCACCAGTCAGATCAACAATATATGACGTTGGCGCCATTTGCGTATAACCAGACATCGTTCCCTCTGTCACTTTGTAAAGTCCAACTGGCAGATCTGTAAATTCATAATATCCATTTGAATCAGTTGTTGTCGTAGCAATTTGTGTGCATGCGTTTGCTACGTTATTACCATCAAATCGACAAAGTTCAATTGGCCAATTCTCAATTGGTGCGCCTGTTACATAATCATATTTATATCCGTCAATATTTTCATTTGCACGACATTCGTACAAATCAACATCCAGTGATCCATCATTATCACCGAGACAACTTTGATCATCACAATGACTTCCATACCAATCACTATACCAATCACCGATCACAAAATCTGCAATCATATTACTCTGAGGCTCAACTAACATTGCATAAACATGACTTGAATTTATGTTTTCATCATCATCCCATTCAACAACACCCATACCTCTCCCGAGATCTCCTAGGATAGATGTCACACCTCTGTTTGTTCCCCAGATCCCAATATCTTGTCTCCACGTAGAAAAATTGTCAGTTGTACCATATGCAGCATCTGCTTTCCTTTGTGAGCTACTTGCATATTGATATGTTCCAGATGCCTCAAGAAGATATGAAATTCCATTTACAAAAGATAACGTTTCAACATTACCACTGTGACTATCTAATGTTATCGTATCAACATGTACCTTTGTTGTGCCTTCTGGACAATCATGTTCTCCATCATAAACTGGCACAAGTTTACATTGACTTGTACAAAATTCTCCCTCACCAACTCCAGCATCTCCATCACATTCTTCATCACCTGTGACAATTCCATCACCACAATACAATTGTTGACGATTGACCACCAAAACTTCTGTTGTTTCTCCTGGCACAACCGTTACTTGTGCGCCTGGTGTATTTGCATCACTGTCCGGTGTAATGCTATCCAATTTATATCCAAAAGGAATAATACTTTCATCTATTGTATACACATTTGGATTTTGTTCCTCTCCTGCAACGATTCCATTATATGTAACTGTTTCACCATCTGTGATCATTTTTTCATCAGTGCCATCCAATGTCACAGCAAAATTATTTGTTGTATCTGTGATATCTTCATCATTTGGTCCTACAACATCCTTATGCACGATGATTGTGCTCAACTGTTGATTACCAAAATAGATTGTCTGACTATTATCAAGTCCAAGTATTACTGGTTGCGTAAGATCCGTAGCATTCGTATTGATCCATCCAGTCTGTTGTGTTTCTGTAACTGTATAATCTCCAGCAGATAAACCTTTAAACGTGACACAACCAGAATTTACAATGCATTCATTCATGCCTTGAGTTGTCTTTTTGCCAATTATTTTACCATCATCATCACGCAGTGTCATCATCCAACCACCCAAAAGTAAATCTCCATCATCATATTTTCCATCACCAGTAGCATCATTAAATTTACATACCGTTAGATCAGATGGGATGTCATTGTTTATAATCGTACATGTTACATCATCTCCATTTTCAAGAGCAACTTTACCACTAGAAACTTTTGTATCACCACAATCCCATGTGCTAGCATTGTATCCATTTGGTCCAAGCTCTGAGAGCTTATAAATACCAGGCTCCACCATCGCATCAGTAACATCAGTTGAACCAGTTTCACCACTAATCAAAGTTGGTCCATTGGCAGACAATGTCCATGCAGTTGCAGGATGCGTACCGCCATGATTCTGTTTAACTTCTTTTACAAGTGTAAGAATTGCTTCTTCTTTTTCATTCGTAAATGTACATACGACATTTTCTCCCTCACCAAGTTTGACCTTGACCTTTCCTTTGCTCAAATACTCTTTTATTTTTTCACCACCTTCACATGAAATATCAGTTAACTTCCATCCATCCATTTCATTTTCTACAATTGTATAAGTATTTTTTGGAAGAGATGAAAAAGTTTTACTATTATCCCCTTGTGAGCCATCATCTACCAATGTAAATTTCGACGTTCCTTCTTGTGTTGAGCCTTCAAATTCAAATCCTTGTGAATCATCTGGCTGTGCATCCTTTATAATTGTGATAGAGCCAGGTACAGTACAATTGTTTTTCAAAATCGCCTCTCCTTCTGGCCAATTTTTTCCTTCATAGTGTCTACCAAAATAATCAACAAATGGTGGAATAATATCTCCCCATTCTTCATCAATACCAGAAAACCAGATTGGACCATTGTGTCCATCATGACCATAGAAAGAAACACCAGATTTATTTAATTCAATTTCAACATATGGATTAGAATGACTATTTGTTCTATGACAAATTTTGATCTTGCTACACTGACACATCGGGATAAAAATAGTAAAATGATCAAGATTTTCAACTGTAATCCTGTCCTCATCAACATCTACCTTTACATCTTTATCTTCTGTAACATCTGTGACAACGTTTTGTTCAAGTTCTTTCAGATCTTTTTTATCTTCAATATATACAACACTCAACTCTTCTTTACTAACATCTTGCCCCTCTGGAATTGGCAAAACAAGATCATATTCAAATGATCCGTTCTCCATTGTTGACGTAATGTCATATGCTACATTAGAAAGTGCACCAAGCTTTGCAACTTGTTCATCAGTAAGTTTTACTTCTTTTATTGTAATCTCACGGTCATTATCTTTTCCTGTCTCGCCATAGCCTTTCCCTGTCTCGCCATAGCTTTCAGCGTCGGCGGAAGCGTCGGCGGAATTTTTACCTTCATCAATGCTTGTAAATGTA
>JAOZUJ010000009.1:3569-5409 GCA_029938745.1 Candidatus Moraniibacteriota bacterium | reverse complement strand
AGCGTCGGCGGAAGCGTCGGCGGAATTTTTACCTTCATCAATGCTTGTAAATGTAATTTTGAGTGCATCCAGATCATCTTCTTCATCTATATCAAGTTCATACTCAATCCCCTCTTCCACACACCGCGTATATGCACCATCTTTTTCTTCCCACTCATCTGAACATGTTTCATCATCTTCATCTGAAGATTCATCACTTGTTGGAGTGATATCTTCATCGCCCTCTGATTCATCATTTTCTTCATCAGCATCCTGCTTTGTCTCTCCATCGTCTTTCCCTGTCTCGCCATAGCTTTCAGCGTCGGCGGAAGCGTCGGTGGATTCTGTATCATCTGATTCCTCAGTAGTTTCTACTTCATCATTAGAATCTTCCACTGTCTCGCCAGAGCTTTCAGCGTCGGCGGAGTCATCAGTTTCGTCTGAAGCATCTACATCATCTTCAGAATCCTCTGACTCTCCGTCACCTTCCTCTGTCTCACCAGAGTCTTCCTCTGTCTCATCTTCATCTGCCTCTGTCTCGCCAGAGCTTTCAGCGTCGGCGGATTCTGTTTCCTCAATAGATTCATCTAAATCCTCTTGTGTAACAACAGGTTCAGCATTATCATCTGATGATGCAAACGCAAAATACAACCCTGGTCCACCAGCAGGTTGCAATAAGAACACACCTAATATCATGATATTAAGGGCTTTCATTAAACGGTCAAAGGTCTTTTTTCGTACCAACATACGTTATTTATGAGAATATCAGGTCCTATCCACAAGATACTCAAAATTAAAAATAATAATTGCAATTAAAAAAGCAACAAAACACAACTTAAAACAACCTTATAACAGATTGGTTAAGCAATTTTTTGTCGCCTTTCTATGTATATTCAATTGTACAAAATAAAAACGCATATGATTTGTAGATAAACAAATACATTCACGATCCGTACCACCTCGGCACGCTCATGTCTCCTCCCAAGAAATCATTTTTGTTTTTCTAAGGCAATTTTTATTTTCTCCTAAACATACACCTTTTTGGCTTTTTTGTCAAGACTCAGCTCCTTTTTTTGATATTTTGGATTATAATCGTATATCATGCATTATTATGTAATTCTAATAATAAAACATAGACATGAGGCAATCGATATTACATCGACTGCCCCTATTTTTGCGCCACACGGGCGCACATTCAATCTCCACTACCTCAATTTGCTACCGCTGGTAGCATCCAACGCTTTCGCAACATAATCGATCCCTCCGATTGAAGTTTGCGGGAAAAAACAACACAACTCAAAACAATATGTTGTCTGTGAAAAAACGTCATCGTTAATTGCCCCCATCATAGCAGTTCACACACCATCATGCAACTGCACTAACTTACATTTCTTCACACTTTTTACTTCACGCCATGAGTATCCAAAAGAATATCCGCTATGTACTGTGCACTTTTACCGTCACCATACGGTGAATCCCATGTTCTTTTATTATCAAGTATCTGTAATACATTTTTTACTATACGATCAGTATTTGCTCCAACGAGTACATTTGCGCCTACTTCAACACTTTCAGGTCTCTCAGTGTTGTTTCTCAACGTAACACATGGGACACCAAATACACATGCCTCTTCTTGCAACCCTCCAGAGTCTGTCAGTATAAGTGCAGCATTTACCTCCAAGACAATAAAATCTATAAATCCCTGTGGCTCTTTTACAAGGATCTTCTCATTTTCATCTAAAACTTTATCCAATCCATATTTTTTGAGCACAGATCTTGTGCGTGGATGTATTGGCCACAAAATATATTTGTCCGTTTTACTCGTGAGCTTTACGAGTGCATTTACAATGTTTTCCAAATT
>JAOZUJ010000009.1:0-3469 GCA_029938745.1 Candidatus Moraniibacteriota bacterium | reverse complement strand
TTGCGATCATAACTCCGCAGTCCAGCCTCCACATGTGCAATTGGTATATCAAGCTTCACAGCAGCGAGTGCACCAGCAAGCGTAGAATTGGTATCTCCATGCACTATCACAATATCTGGTTTCTCATCTAGAAAAATTTCCTCAAGTCGTGTTAACATTTTTGCAGTTTGTTCTCCATGCATCCCAGAGCCAACTCCCAAATTATATTTTGGTTCTGCAAGTTCCAACTCTTCAAAAAATATAGCATCCATATCATGTGAGTAATGCTGTCCCGTATGAATGATAAAAGATTCTGGTGAACGTAAAATTGTTTCACGTATTACTGGTGATAACTTAATGATCTCTGGACGTGTTCCGAGTACAATGCAAATTTTCTTTGTCTTCTTTTTCATATTATTTTTTTAATTAATTTTTCTTAGGGAGGTTATTGCTCCATTACTACTTCTTTTGTACGTTGTGTTTTGTACCATGCCTGGCGATCTCGTTTGAATATATAATTCCAAATAGCATAAAAGCGTGGCATAAGTTGGATCAGCATAAATATAGGCGTAAAAATAAAGAATTGTATTGATCTCGCTGTACGAGTATATCTATTGGTCTTTACTGACGTATAATATACAACACGTCTATAGATCAGTCCATATATTTCCAAAATAAGTATGGAAAATAACATAAAAAAGTAAGATGCATATGTGAACATCTGCGGTGCATCATAAATATTTCCAAATATCAATAGGATCACTGCTATGGTTATAACACAGATATCAAATATAAAACGAAATTGTGATATGAATATCTTACTCAGAATATCAAATTTATCACTAAATTTCAAACCAGAGTGTATAATCGGCATTATGAGATCAAAATGTCCTCGCACCCACCGCTCTCGCTGTTTGAAATATACGCCCATCGAAGGTGGCGTCTGTTCTATCTCAGGTAGCGTGAGAAGTGACGCTGTCACACGCCTTTTCACATAGAGTCGCATCGCCAATTCTGCATCTTCAACGAGAGCATCTTGATCCCAACCATTCACTGAGGTAATGAACTCGGAATGTATGAAATAATTTGTTCCAGCTAAAAATTGCATCTTACCCTCTTTGGACAATCGTGCTGGTAATTCTGTGATGTGATGCAGTGCAAGCTCAAGTGCTGCCATCTTACCTACAATTGAAACGTTATGAAAATTAGAAACTTGAAAAACTGGTCCTTGTAATAATTTTTGATCTTTAACAACATACTTGTACGCAACTTCTTTCAATATATTTTTATCAAGTCTACCATCCGCATCCAGCACACCTATCACATCAATATGCACATCATCATCTCTCAACACTTGCAAACAATAATTTAACGCACGACCTTTTGTTGAATTTTTATATGTGCTCTCATAATTATTAAATTGACCACTGTACCACTTTGGCACCTCTATGCACTGAATATATTTTATTCCATGTTCTTTGTGAAGTTTTTTCATCGTTTTATGAACAGCGTCTTTGGTTGTTATTTCCACATCATCATCCAACTCTCTCTCATCAACAATTACAAAAACCGCGTAACGATCTTTTGGATAATCCATTTTATCCAATCTACGAATTGTATTTGCGATCACGTATCCTTCATTGCGTGCAGGCACAAAGATGCCAATTTTTGGCAACGATGAATTTTTCTTTGCAATTGCGCTCTGCACGCCTCCCAGTGACATATCAAATTTTGGCGCAGTGTCATAATATTTGCGAATTCTATATCGATTTCTCACATACAAAAAGATACCAAGTGTAAATGATAAAAAGGCTATCGCCAATAAGTAATCCAATATCTCGTACTTCGTACTATTTGCATCTTCACTTTGTGCTACCGCAAGCGTTACATCAGGATCGTGTTCTATGAGATCATATGCACTTACAAACTGACACTCATTACTATGTACATGACCTACCAAGTCCTCAAGCTCACTAATATCACGCCAAGGATGCCAGAAAAAAGATGCTGTTGGATCTTCAAATGTACGCAGTTGCTTGAGTCCATATTTTATTTTATCAATATCCCTTTCCTCAAAAACATAGCCCAAATTTTCTGGAATAAAAATAATACCATCAATTAATGCAACAAATGGCAAAGAACCAATATTTGGTATGTGTTCATATCGAATTGGATATAATTCATTTAACACTTTATTATCCAAGTCACTCAGTGCATAATGTGGCGTCTCCCAGATATCTGTCACGGGTAGACTGTCTTTTTTCATCCCTTCTTGTGCCGACTCTACTACACCGTGAACATATTCCTCTGAATCATACGTAAGTGGAGAATTTTTTCCTATGTCCCAAAATTCAAATCCAATAGCACTGACTTCATCTCCAATTTGATGTGTATATCCGTGCTGTACAAATGTCACAAGATCATCGCTTGCCATACGTTGCATTAAACGTCGAAACCACCTTTTATCACGAGCAGTTATATCAGTATGCTCTTTTGGGTTGATGTAGCGTTCTATATATGCAATATGAAATGGAATTGCATTACTCTTCAAAAATTCATAAGCCCTCGCCAATGAACTACCAAAATTACTGTATGTGTGTGGATTTACATCCTCTAGTCTCACCAAGGCATTACACTTTTTCTCATGACTACCGAGTGCGAGGTGCAATGAATCAAGTAGCGGTGTTGTGTATAGATCTGTCTGGTACCAATGTGGTAATATGGGCGCTACAAATAAAAACCTATCATCTACAAATTGCATGATTGGAATAGATCGATCTGATGAATTTTGCTCTAGTGTAGCTAAAATTTTTGTGCGATCCTGATCAAAAACAATAATATCATCCACAACATCAATCTCTTTTGTAAAAAAACTAGCATCCTTATAATTAATATAAAAAGAATCCACAGATACATTTTGCGTAACACTTGTTTTTATTTTCAATAATTTTGAAATGTCAGTCGGCACAGCACCAACCCACACAATTTTCTTTTCTGTTTGTTTAAATACATCGTCCACAAAAATTTTTGGCAACTCCGTACCAAATTCATCAATTGCAAAGACTACATCAAATTCCAAAATATCATTTGTGTGATATTCACTAGCCGGAAGTGTCTCTATTTTTTTTATATTCCAATGTGAACTGATAATTTGTTGAAAGACATCCAGTCTTTTTTGAAATTCTTCAAGGTCTGTCACAGCTTCAGCATTAGAATGCACAAATAGTACTGTCACAGGATCACCCCTTTTTACTATTGAATACGGATTTTGTTTTTTGTAAACATAAGAACTTGTATTCTCATATGCAGTATTTTTTATAATATTATCATATACATGTGCACTTGCAGTTACTGTGCCAAAACAAAAAATACATAATATTATCACACTATAAAAAATCTTTCGCAATATTTTTGTGTTCACATTTTCCATCACACACTTGCTATATTCAATATTTAAACAGTCTATGATAATACACGAAAACAATAATAA
>JAOZUJ010000058.1 GCA_029938745.1 Candidatus Moraniibacteriota bacterium | reverse complement strand
ATGATTCAAATAATGAAGCTGGTACATTAGGTCAAATTCTTTCAGCAACTGCAACAGGTACTGATTGGATTACTAATAGTGGGGCTGATACTCTCGCAAGTCTTTCGTGTGCGATTGATGAAGTCGCAAAGTGGGATGGTAGCATATGGGTCTGTGCAGTAGACAATGATGTAAATGACCTTGATTGGATTGCATCAGGATCAGATCTTTATAGTGGTGTGGCAGGTAATGTTGGAATTGGACTGAGTACTCCAAGTACAATTTTTGATGTTTATGGTAATGTGAGCAGTGCTTACGTAGCACAAGTGGTTAATGATCAAAATGCAGCTGGACATGGATTACTGGTTGAAACTGATGGTAGTGGGAGTGGTACAAATGCGTTTGCAGTGCGGACTGATGTTGCAGGCACTCCACGAGATACATTTTTTATCAAAGGAGATGGGTTTGTTGGGATCAATAAATCAAATCCACTGTCAGCATTGGATATCGCCGGAGATGTGACGATAAATGAAAATAGTATATTTTTTACTGATACAGAAAATGCAAACGCAATTATTGAATTGGCAGCGAGTGACGCTGTATATCCTGAGGCCGGACTTACTCTCAGAGCACTTACAAATCCTGGCATAGGTGATGCAATATTTAGAGTAATGAGCTCAGGTGGTAGCGAGAGATTGCGAGTAGAACAAGATGGAGCAGTCAAAACAGTAAATCATTTAGAAGTTGATGGGACGGGGGACAGTTATATGATGGGTAGAGTTGGTATAGGAACATCAAGTCCTGTATATGCGTTGGATGTTGCTGGTAATGGCGCCGGAAAAGGCATTCGATTTGATGATGGACATGCATTTATTACTGTGCACGATGGATTTGGTAATTTTAATTTACTCAGCGGTCTTGATGATAATAATCAAGTTGTGGATGTTGCAGGCGGTGCGCGGTTAACAATGTCAGCTGCGGGTCAAATTACTATAGGAACATATACAGGCACTGTTGGGAATCTTGGGGCGTTGGCGGGACATTTGATAGTTGATAATACACAAGCATATTTTGATAATGTGAATACTGTTGGAATTGGCACAGCGTCTCCTGAAGAATTACTGGATGTTTCTGGTGGAGATATCCTTATTGATAATGCATATGGCATAATGCTCGAAGGCATTGGTGGTGGAAATAATAGGACGCTGTGGAATGACATTACAAATATTGTACGATTGCAAAATCAAAATCAAGAATTACGACTTGGGGAATCTGGAAATGATGTGGTAACAATTACCGCAGGCGATGTTGGAATTGGTACGACACTGCCATCTCAAAAATTACATGTCAGTGGAAATATGCGTGTCACAGGTGCATATTATGATTCTAATAATGAAGTAGGTACGGCAGGACAGATGCTCTCGTCAACCATAACTGGCACAGATTGGATTGATGTGCCAAATAGTAATACAGATACACTGGCAAATCTCTCATGTTCTGCTGGACAAGTTGCGAAATGGGATGGTAGTACATGGATTTGTGCAGTTGACAATGCTGTTGCTGGAGCTGCTGATGGTGACTGGGTAATTTCTAGTAATAATCTGGATATTGGTGTCACAGGCACTGTGCGAAATAATAGCGGGAGTGCTAGCGCACCAGCATATACATTTATAGGTGATACAAACACGGGTATGTATAGGACGGGTAGTGATTCCATTGGTTTTACAACTGGTAATGTTAACAAAATGACAGTTAATAATTCTGGTGTGACAATTCCAAATCTTGTTGTTAGTGGAAATTTTACTCTTTCATCAGTACCGATAAAAACAATTAATGGCTCATCAAGTTCACCAAGTCATACATTTTCTGGTGACACAAATACAGGTATGTATCGAGTTGGTTCTGATTCCCTTGGTTTTTCTGCAGGAAATGTCAATCGGATGACCGTTAATGCTTCAGGTGTAAATGTATATGCTTTATCAACGGGACGCACTATTACAGCAACGGGAATCATTACAGGCTCTGCTATGCGTACTGGTGGTGGCTCATCAAGTTCACCAAGTCATACATTTTCTGGTGACTACAATACAGGAATGTATTCAGCCGGAAGTGATGCAATTGGTTTTTCTGCAGGAAATGTCAATCGGATGACCGTTAATGCTTCAGGTGTAAATGTATATGCTTTATCAACGGGACGCACTATTACAGCAACGGGAATCATTACAGGCTCTGCTATGCGTACTGGTGGTGGCTCATCAAGTTCACCAAGTCATACATTTTCTGGTGACTACAATACAGGAATGTATTCAGCCGGAAGTGATGCAATTGGTTTTTCTGCAGGAAACTATAATAAAATGACAATAAATTCTTCAGGGGTAAGTGTGTCATCCTTATCAACAGGTGGTAATATTTCAGCAACAGGAGCACTAACAGGTTCAAGAATTTATACGATTAATGGTTCATCAAGTTCACCAAGTCATACATTTTCTGGTGACACAAATACAGGAATGTATTTAGCTGGAGGTGATGCAATCGGATTTTCTGCAGGAAACTATAATAAAATGACAATAAATTCTTCAGGGGTAAGTGTGTCATCCTTATCAACAGGCGGTACTATAACAGCAACGGGAATCATTACAGGCTCTGCTATGCGAGCAGGTAATGGCTCATCAAGCGCACCAAGTCTTACATTTGCAAGCGATTATAATACAGGTATGTATCGAGTTGGTTCTGATGCCATTGGCTTTTCAACAGGAAATTATAACAGAATGACTATTAACTCATCTGGCGTGAGTGTCTCCGCATTATCATCAAGTGGCACTATCTCAGCAAATGGAATAATGACAACGGGTTCGAGTATCCGAACGGCTAATGGATCACCAAGTTCGCCAAGTCATACTTTTTCTGGTGATTACAATACGGGAATGTATCGAGTAAGTGATAATGTACTTGGTTTTTCTACGGGTAATTATAATAGAATGACATTAAATAGTTCTGGTGTTCATGTTACGGCCCTATCGTCAAGCAGTAATATCTCAGCGAGTAATGTGATTGCAGGTGCATATTTACGTTCAGGTGGAGGCTCCCCAAGTTCGCCTAGTCATTCATTTTCTGGTGATACAAATACAGGTATGTATTTAGTAGGAAATGATATAATTGGTTTTTCAACAGGAAATTATAATAGGATGGTGATTCATGGTTCTGGTAGAGTGGGTATCGGTGATACATCACCAGCATACAAACTTGAAATTGGCGGTGGTGATATCAATATGACAGGTGGTGGTTATCGTGATGTGGGCTCTTGCGTGGCGGGAACATGTGCATCAGATGTGAGACTTAAAGAAAATATTCAACCAATAGAAAACTCACTAGAAAAACTCTTACAATTAAATCCATCAACATTTTCATTTATTGATGAAAAATATGGATCACTTGGTGTAAATTATGGTTTCATTGCACAAGAACTTGAACAAATTTATCCTGATTGGGTTACGGAAGACGAGAGCGATGGATACAAGAGAGTAAAATACGGACTTAATATGCAAATGGCAACAATAAATGCAATTCAAGAACAAAATGTGAGCATTACATCAAACACATTAAAAACAGATGAAAATATTTCAACGCTCACACAGTTACAAGATTCAGCGGATACACAATTCTTGACGGCATCTCAGTTATTAGAGCAAGCTCAAAGTGGCATGGGAGAAAATGAAAATGATATTTTAACTCTGCGAAATGATGTAGATATTCAAGCAAATTTGATTGATGTTCTTAACGAGAGGATTGATACGATACAATCAGAGGTAAATGCAATTGATGAATTGCAACAAAGTATGATGAGTATCTTACTTGTGCTTGATGAGGATAAATTAGTCTACACAGATGATGCGGGAGATCTGACATTGGAGGGAGTGGTGAATGCAACAAAGATCGTGGCAGATGAAGCCATGATTGATACACTTGTTGTTGGTGATGTGCAGATTGCCTCAGATTCTGATGCACCAATTGCAGGACACGGCACATTTGAGGAAAATGCGCTTGTGACAGATATCTCAACTACAGCTATTACAAAAAATAGTCTTGTATTTGTCACACCATACAATGCACCTGCACAATCATTGTCTGTCTTAGAAATCGTTTGTGATGATGACGGAGAAAATTGTAGCGAATTTATTGTTTCCCGTTCTGATAACACGGAGAAGGTTCTAGAATTTAGCTGGTTTATCGTTAATGAACAATCACAAGAATAAAAATAAGTGATTAATTACATAATTAAATATATATTTAATTACCCATTTAAATGGGTAATTAATGTTAAAAATATAAAAGACTTTTGTAAAATAATAAAAAGTGATATAATATAAGGAACATAAGAATTAGTGCATTACTTTATGGATAAAAAGAAAAACAGATACAAAGAACAGTTAGTGAATGCAATAACAAAAAGAGTAAAAAAACAACATAGTTTCAAAACAGTAGCAACAGCATTAGTAATTACGCTGATGGTTGTGATTTTTGTTGATCAAATACGTGTGAATGCAGAACAATCAACGCAAGAGCAAGGACAACAATCTGTAGAGCAATCTTCAAATAATACAATAGAAAATATATATATAGGAAAAGAAGTGCACGCATTGCCAAATTTTAGATTTGAAGAAAATTCGGTGGAAATTGTTGATGGATTTCTCAAGTGTGTAAAAGATGATCACATATTGCAATGGCAAAAAGGAAGAGATCAATGGGAATGTCGGAAATCAACAAAAGTCGTCTTCAATGATCTTGGCGGTAGTGTAAAAGTATCAAGCGCTGGGACAATACAATGTAAAAATAATGGAGAAATGCTCTATTGGAATAAAGATGACGGTCATTGGAGTTGTGGTACTGCAGCAGCAAATAGCGTGCCAGATGATAATAATCTGTATGGCATGAGCAATGGCGTGTGGACTGCTATTCCGCCAGCAAGCATGACTTTTGCAGGACTCACAGACACGCCAAGTGATTATGGAATAGCTGGACAATTAGTACAGACTGATGGAACTGGTAATTTGAGCTATATAGATCCTTCAGCTCTTTCACACACAGGGATGGCAGGTTCACTGTTTTTTGCAGATTCTATGACAGGCGCTCCCACAGAAGACAATGCAAATCTTTTTTGGGATGATAACAATAATAGACTTGGACTCGGCACGAATGCACCAGGCAATCTCCTCACAGTTAATGGCAATCAAAACACGACAGGGCATAGTGCCTTTGGAAATAGCGCTATTATTGATGGAACAACTTTGCCAATATTTGGAGGGCCGGCGCCACCAATGTCTGCTGTAGTTTCTGTTTCAGAGTCGATTACTGATACAACATCATTTTTCAATTCTGGTATAAGTAATGTAATTGAGTTGGATCCAAGTGTAGATGCTCCAGCTAGTTTCTATTTGTCCAATTTTAATATTATGACCACAGCATTGAATAATACACAGGACTTTGGTTTGGTGGGAGGTAATATTAGTATGAATATGCATCAAGGATCTGGTTTTGTTGATGCTATGATTGGCGACACTGTATTTGTAGGAAATGATGGTACAGGATTAGTGGAAGACGCTGTTGGTGTACTAGGACAGGTTGGAAATAATAGTGTAGCAGGTTCTATTACAAATGCTTACGGTTTTGATTCTTTTGTGGGTAACTCAGGGACAATGACAAATGCGTATGGCATTGATATTGAGATGCGTACAAATGATTCTGGTATAACAACAAATGTCCGTGGCATAAATATACATACACCGCAAACACGTGATACAAGTTCAATGACAAATATTTACGGTTTGTATATTAACGACCAATCAGGTGTTGCAACAAATGACGGATTTAACATCTACTCACTCGGTGCAAATTCTGTAAATTATTTTGCAGGAAATGTTGGAATAGGAACATCAACACCAACACAAAAATTGCACATCAGTGGTAATATGCGACTTACTGGAGCATTGTATGA
>JAOZUJ010000159.1 GCA_029938745.1 Candidatus Moraniibacteriota bacterium | reverse complement strand
ACCTGATTGGTATTGGGAAACGCCAACCCCAGATGATTACAATATGCAAAATCCGCTCACCAAAGAATATCTTGCTATTTATTTAAACGAAATCTTACCCAATCCTGTGGGTGATGAAAATACCGATGAGTTCATAGAAATCTACAACCCTACAGATGAAACTGTATCACTCAAAAACTGGACTATCACAGACGCAAGTAAAACCGGATCTTATACATTTACTACTCAAGAAATTGCACCACACTCCTATTTTGTGATCTATCGCAGTGACTTTAGATTTGCTCTCAATAATTCTGGAGATGAAACCGTGTCACTGATTGCGCCTAATAGTAAAACTATTTCCTCCATGTCATACAGTAAGACCCGCGAGAACATTTCATTAAATCGTGCAAAAAAGTGGTATTTTGCTGAAATGTCACCAAACCACAAGAATACTGACGATCCTCGTACAAAAATATATGCTCCACTATTACTTACTGAGGTCTTACCAAATCCCATTGGCAATGAAAAAACCGATGAGTTTATAGAAATTTATAATCCAAACAATCATCTCATGAATCTCAAGTACTGGACGCTACGTGACGCATCAAAAACAGGCTCTTATACATTTGCAATAGATACGATTATTAAACCAAGGTCATATTTTACTCTTTATCGTAGTGAATTTAACTTTGCCCTCAACAATAGTACTGAAACAATTTCACTTATTGCGCCAAATGAAAAAATAATGAGTACCACATCATACAAAGCATCACGAGAAAATATTTCATATAATTATATTTTTACTACCAAGAGTTGGCGATGGAGCAAACACCTCACACCAAACAAAGAAAATATTTTCAATATTCTCCCAATAATCACAAAATTTGAAATTGATGATGATTCATATAAAGATGTGTATACGAGTTTTTCTGCAAAAGCCTTTGATAGCGACAATGAAACATTAAAAGTGCGTTGGGATTTTGGTGATGGACGTAAGAGTTATCTATGGAAAACACGACATAAATATACTAGCACAGGCACTTATCATGGGCATTTAAGAGTCCAAGATGAAAGTGAAGAAATTATCAAAAAATTTACTGTCATCGTCAAAAAATACCCAAAACATAAAATGAAAATTACAAAAATTGTCCCAAATCCAGCAGGTAAGGACAGTAGCACTGAATATATTGTTATAAAAAATAAAAGTAAGAAAAAAATTGATCTCAAAAATTGGAGCATTGCGACTGGCTCATCAGGCAAAACAATTGTTAATCATCCTGTAAATAAAAAACTCATTATACGCCCCGGTAAGTCAAAAATAATTACAAAAAAGTATGCCTCAATTAGCTTACCAAATAAAACGGGCATTATAAAAATTCGACGACCCAATGGTTCTGTGGCAGATACAAAAGAATACGGTGACAAATCACTATCTATTCCAGATAATGCATCATATGAAGAAATTGATGGTGTGTGGCAATGGCTAATCCCACAAGACCTCAAAAAACTTGCACAAACTCAGGCAATTATAGCTCAAGCGCTCAAAAATGAACAAATTATCTCACAACAAGCTCTCGAAAGTTATATTGCGTTTAATGCAGTTTATAATCCGCTAATAGAAAATAACAATACAGACTTGCACAAATCATCTTTTTTTGCAAAACTTTTACAAAAAATAAATTATCTCCTCAATATAGCA
>JAOZUJ010000158.1 GCA_029938745.1 Candidatus Moraniibacteriota bacterium | reverse complement strand
TTTTTGTGAGAAATTAAAATATTCTAGTAGTATCTAAGATTATTTGATAACGTTCTGTCTGTAATTGTGGCGAAAGTGTGAGAGGTATGGTAGAATTTTTTTCAAGCATTGCGATTGGCTCGTGTTTGTATTTTCGTGTATTGTCACAAAAACCAAGTAACAATGACGCAGCATCAAGGACACGTCCAGTGCTGGATGTTTCCAAACAATTAAAATTTTGTTGTAGCTGACTGTATAAAAGATTAAATTGATTTTGGTTGTAGTACTTTTGAATATAAGGGAATATTTCTTCTTTTGTTAAAAAATTATTTAAAATACCTGTAAGCATGCGGGCTGGCTCACGAATTGCTAATTCTCCTCCAAGTAAAATTTGATCTTCTAAATGTCCAATTCGTTCATCAATTAATATATTATTTTTAAAATATAATTTAAACACTTCGCCACCCCAAATTTTTTCATCGTATCCATAGCCAGTTCCGTCCATTGCGATACCATAAAATATATCTTTTGGAGCATCTTTTGTTTTTGATAAAACATTTTCTCCATAAGACGATAAAATATGTGCTAAGTGGTGTTGGATTTTTATATGTTTGGCTTTTGTTTCTTTTACTAGATCTTCTGCTAAAATTGTTGTTTTGTATTGTGGGTGCAAGTCACTGAGTATGATGTTTGGTGTGATCTTTTTTTTACTGAGGAAATCCAGCATATTTTTTTGGAAGGTAGAAAAATTGTCTTCCGAGAGGAGGTCGCCAAAGTGTTCTGAGTGATATATTGTGCCATTTTTAAAAACAGAAAAATTACCAGCTGATTCTGGACCAACTGCCAATATGACGTCTTTTGCAGGGTTGTTAATTTTGTAGGTTTGCATTTTTGATTAAAATGATGAGTTGATCTAGAGCATCTTGCTTTTTGATATTTTGAGGAACGCCAAAAATGAGAATTTCTTTTAGTGAGCCAATTTTTTTAAGTAATTTTAATGTAAAACCTAGATCAAGGTCATGTAATGAATAATTAGGATTTTGTTCGATTGAGTCAATATCATCCATATTATCAATGATTATTACATCGTCAATGTCTGTAATCGTATCAATGATCGTTAGTTTGCCATCTGTAGGATGAAGATTTTCATTTGGATCGATTTCTATAAAATCAATATTTGCAAATGTATTACTCAGAGCGGTATGTAGCTTGAGTGGTGTATTGTCATACTCCAAAAGAGGATTGCCAAAGATATAGATTATTTGTTTTTGATGAGTCATGAAATGTTTATTATAATATCTTTCTTGTATAACTAATCACAATGTCATTTCGACTGTAGCGAAGCGAAATGGAGAAATCTCTAAACTGACGGCTTTGAGATCTCTCGACTTCACTTGCGTTGCGCTCGAGATGACAAATAATAGGGGTTATGCAAAAAGTCTATTTTTTTAATCTTATTTTTTTATTGTACCATGATAAGTTGTTTTTTTGTTGCATTTCGTGTATTTTAATAGTACTTAGAGTAATATTTATGAACAAAAAATTGCACGACAAAATACAAGATTTTCCAAAGACACCTGGGGTGTATTTGTTTTTTGATGCAAAAAAAACTGTTTTATACGTAGGAAAGGCTACAAGCTTGCGTGATAGGGTTAGACAGTATTTTGGCGGGAATGATACGCGAGGCGAACGAATAGAGCGACTTGTTGAGGAGTCTGTAGATAT
>JAOZUJ010000157.1 GCA_029938745.1 Candidatus Moraniibacteriota bacterium | reverse complement strand
ATTTTTTTCTTTAATATATGTATTAGCATAAATGAAATATGCCATCAATGCAAATAGAGAAGCCGTGTAACTAATATTCTAGTTACACGGCTTTTGTTCATGATTTGCGACGATCGCGATTATATTTGCGACGATCGCGAAAAACTTTCACACAATTGCGACCATTTGCTTTGGCACTGTACATAGCTTTATCTGCACGCTTAATAACGTGTGACAATTCCATTGAGCTATTTCTTGGCACAAAACAGGCACCAACACTCAAAGTAACAGAAATTGAAATATCCATCACCATAGCATCAACTGCTTCACGACAACGATCTGCAAGTATGGCAAGATCCTCTTCTGTATTAATGTCACAAACTAAAATACAGAACTCGTCACCTCCATAGCGGATAACAAAATCACCGTCACGGGAAACGCGTTGTAATGTTTGCACAACTCTTTTTAACAACTCGTCTCCAACATCATGCCCATGATCATCATTAACTATCTTGAAAAAATCAAGATCAATCATAAGTACGCCCCACGATTTTTTTGCACGCAACTTACTGGCAACGAACTTTGGTGCAGTTACTTGCAAAAAATTGCTATTGTATGCATTTGTCAATAAATCCCTGTCAATCCGTTGATTATATTCCATTTCCAACTTCTCATATCTGGATTTCCATTGATCTCTTTCCTCTGTTAAAGATAATACCTTTGCCTGCAATGTAGCAAGCTGAGAATCACGCACTCGAGGAATGATTTTTAGAAAGTCATCTGTTGGTATTCCGTGTGGAATACCTTTTTTATCCTGTTTTTGTACTTCAATTTCTCTTGTTATAGTCATTCATGCCTCCAATAAGTTGAATGGTGTTAATGTACTTTTGTAAAGACTATACAGTATTTTAACACAGAAGTCAATGATAATTTCACGCAAACACAAAAATATTACAAGTCTCCTGCTAATGCTATTTTTACCAATCTATATATAATCCATTGTTTACATATACTTCTTTTTGTGATACACTCCCAGTAGATAAGTGACTAAAATAATAATTATGGAAGAAATAGTATCAGAAGAAACACAAGAGCAAGAAGTAGTAGAATCACCGCTAATGAATACAATTTCAGACGTTGCAAGTTCATTTTTGCAAATTGCACAAGAAAATGTTATGGGTCGTATCCAAGAAATGACCGATGATGTTATTGCACAAGTTCAAGTAGCTGCAACTGAAATTGTCCAAAATGCCGTTATTTTATTTATTATAGTATTACTTGGTCTTATTGGTTTTATTTTTACGATCGTTGGACTATCACTATGGCTTGGTGATATTAGCGGATTTGGTGCATGGTTTGGATTTCTTATTGTTGGTATCATTATTTTTATCATTGCACTTGTCGCTGGACTTATGCAAAAAAACAAACAGTGCTAATTTATTAATTAATTTAATCATAATCATATGACTACAAAACAAGGACCAATCACAAAAGCAACTGCTGGAGCTGCTGGCAAAGCAGATAAGGTACTCGCACAAGGTGCTGGTGCATATGAAGACGCAAAAGGTGCTGCTGCTGCAAAGTATGACGCTGCAAAAACAAAGGTTGCAGACGCTACTGTTGCTGCAAAAGCAAAAGCTGTAGAAACACATGAGAATGCACGTGTTTATGTACAAGAAAACCCAGAAAAATCAGTTGGCATTGCAGCTGTTATCGGCGTACTTGTAGGAGCAGTACTTGCATT
>JAOZUJ010000156.1 GCA_029938745.1 Candidatus Moraniibacteriota bacterium | reverse complement strand
TTTTCTACTTCTTCCTCAATATTCTCAATATTCTCAATATCAGCACTAATTTTACCTGCCCAACGCACAATTAGACCCTCGTCTTCACTGCTAATTTTTGGACCTTGTTCTTCCTCTTGTGCATACATTTTATCCACCATGAATTGCAAAAAGTCATCAACTGTCATTGTATTTATTGAAACATTTTCAACATTACCCGTTTTCAAAATATAATCAAATACCACATTTGAAATTTTTACGTAACTACTTGCATCAAACATCACTTCTGTATTATCTTTAATGAAAAAATAATATTGACTCGTAACAACAATTACCAACGCAAAGCTCACATATGCAATCCCACTGCGCACAATTGTTGCTACATCAATTTTCAATCCATTAAATAATGTACGTCGCATCATGTACATACCTCTTAGCGCAATTGGGATTGCAATAGCAACAACGATCATATGCCAAATGACTGGCAAAAATATAATACTTGGCAAAAATGCAATAATCGTAATCGGTATGATCATTTTTTTTACACCAACCGTTATGGCAAAAAGTGCCAAGAACATTTCAAAGATCATCGCACAGATCATTGCCGAGATCCACGGATTAAAGATTGCATCACCATTGAGAGACCGCGTGATACACAAAAAAAATAACGCACCCGATAGCGTTACCATAAACGCCATTATCAAATCTAATGTGCGCACTTTTTTATTCTTTTTTTCTTGATTATTGTATGTGTCCATATTTTTATTTGTATTTTTATATTATTTATATTATATCATACTGTTGATTTATTTGCACAAAATGTTATAGTACATTCACCCAATAAATGCACACAGAGGAAAACATCATGAATGTATACTTGTTTAGTGGTCGCCCTTTGAAAGTTGCTCCAGGCATGAATATTAAAAAAATCGGACTGCTTTCAATTTATACCGTATATCATCCAGAAACTTTCATTTGTTTTGACGCACTATTCATTACAACTGAAAATACTGGGGATCCCAATTTACTACATACACAGTGCATCTATATTGAAGAAACACCAAAGATCCTTGATCCTGAATGGGATCATGACATACTGGAGCGTTTTGATGAAATGATCACAAATAATAACTTTCTTGATGTAGTGCTACCAGAAGACATTGAAAAAGATGTCAAAGAAAATGCCATAGCGCTTGCCATGCAACTCGTGACACACTAAGTCACAAAAGCCTCCCTTTCATCGAAATGTGAGGTTTTTTATTTGCATATATTTATTGATGGACATAGACTTTGTTACGTAGCATGTTACGTAACATGCTACGTAACAGCACCCAACATTATATTTTTTTATTCATTACTAATCCATCAGTAAAACCACCTCGTTTGTTGTATTTTTGTTTTTGTACAGAGATAACATCATTTTTATCAATGTCAGAAACAGCACACATGGCATCAATAACTTCTAATACATCCACCATTTCTTCAATTATATGCTCTGTGCCATGAGCTTCACACAATTCGTTTGCCTCTTCAACAACTTTTTTGCGTAAATACATCATATGTTCATCTGTTTTTTTAACAGATGTAGTATCTGCATCAATTCCATCATTTTTCTTAATGATCTCTGGTATTTTATCCCGCACAAGTTTTGGATATTCATTTTCCTCTGGAATATTTGTTTCTGTATGTATATATTTCATACATAATTTTATAAAAATAAAGAGAGAGGTGTGAGAATACAATCTAT
>JAOZUJ010000155.1 GCA_029938745.1 Candidatus Moraniibacteriota bacterium | reverse complement strand
TGGAAATGAATATGTGAGATTAGAAAGTGTATTATATCAAGCATCTTTTCTTGCAGTATTTCTGGTAATGTTGATTCGTCCACTCGCTGATATTTTTCCAAGTGTAAAAGCATTTCGAAAATTAGTATTTTTGCGAAAAGGGTTTGGTATTTTGTCTGCGTCAATTATAGTAGGCTTTGTGATTGGTGATATTATTTCACCAGACTCGCAATACTTAGCGTCAATGTTCACAATGGAATACTGGTCTTTGGAAAATTATATGTTCTTTGCGCATATTGGAGATATTACAGCTTTTATTCTTTTGATCACATCAAATAATTTATCGATGATGCTATTGAAGCGTCATTGGAAACATATACAAAAATTAGCATATGTTTATTTTTATGCAGGTGGTATTTATAAAACATTTGATGTGGATAGTATATTTGCGATGATCGCGATGATCATAATCACATTTGTCACAATTCTTGCATTTATTTTGAATAAGAGAAAGAAAAAACAAAAAAATATTTTATAGTAAAAATATAATAACGTATTTTTTATTATGTGTTGTGTGTTATAATAAATTTGAAATAATGAGTTTATGTAAAAACAATATGGAAAAAATTACAGTACGTAAGTTAACACAAGAAGAAAAAAAACAAATGGATATTGAATCATGGGGCATATGGGAAAAAGAAATCTCAACATTTCCGTGGTCTTATGACACACAAGAGGATTGTTATATCATTTCTGGAAAAGCAAAAATTACAGATACTGACACGGGAAAGAGTGTAGAAATCGCTGAGGATGATTTTGTTGTTTTTGCACCAGAATTAAAATGCACATGGGAGATTATAGAGCCAATTAAAAAATATTATCGATTTGTATAAGTAGTATTAAAATATAAATTATGGGTAAACTTGTATTAGTGCGACATGGGCAGTCGCCGTGGAATAAAAAACAAATCTTTACTGGTTGGACTGACGTGTCGTTAACTGGACAGGGTATTGAAGAAATTCAATTACTTGCAAAAAAGCTGAAAGATATCAACTTTGACGTAATGTTTACATCACGTCTTGAAAGAGCACGTACAACATTATTAATGATTGCAGCAGAACAAAAAAATACTGCAATTTTTATTCATCAGGATAAAAAATATAATACGATGTTTGATGATCAACATAATGTTCCTATATATTCACACAAAGCTCTCAATGAGCGACATTATGGTTTGTTACAAGGAATGACAAAGGAATATGCACGAGAAAAATTTGGTGAAGACCAGGTCCATGAGTGGCGACGATCGTATGCAGTATGTCCGCCACAGGGAGAAAGTTTACATGATGTGTATGATCGTGTTGTACCGTATTTTGAAGAAAATATTTTACCATTATTGCAAGAGGGTAAGAATATTTTAATTAGTGCACATGGTAATAGTTTGCGTGCACTTATTAAATATAATGATAAGATCAGTGATGAGGATATTGTTCATCTTGAATTAGCGCCAGGGGATGCAATTTCATATATTATGGAAGATGGTAAATTAACAAAAGAAAAGGGCGAGCACGAATTTACACGACCAATGGAGTGGCAGTAGATTAAATGTATGGTGTAAAATATTGAAATAAAAAAAGTTTGTTACAGATTCTGTAACAAACTTTTATGTTTGGGATATGTTCTGATGTTATTTTGTTGCTATGTCCAACATTTCTTCCCAGGTAAATGTGCCATGAGGCTTTTTGTTTGG
>JAOZUJ010000154.1 GCA_029938745.1 Candidatus Moraniibacteriota bacterium | reverse complement strand
ATGAAAAAGATCTTTTTTATAATAGCACTTTGTTTTGTTATATTTTCTGCGAATTTTGTGGATGCAGAGAGTATTGTAAATTTTCACAGTGCTATTAACATCAATGATGATGCGACTGTTGATATTACAGAGCATATTACATATGATTTTGGCAATGAATATCGTCATGGTATTTATCGTGATATTCCTGTGAAATATACTACAGACGCAGGTAATCGATATACAGCAAAGATTGCTAACGTTTCTGTGGTTGATGAAAACAATAAAGAGGTTCAATCCTCACTCATGCGTGAAGGTGATAACAAAAGAATTAAAATTGGTGATCCTAATCGTACGATCAAGGGAGTGCATAAATATCAAATCTCTTATACTGTGCATGATGCAATTACATATTTTGATGATTACCAAGAATTTTATTGGAATGTTACCGGTGACAAATGGCCCGTAAGTATGAGCGTAGTAACGGCAACCGTGCAAGCGAATGCAATGGAAAAGGTAGATTGTTTCAAGGGCGGGTATGGATCTGCAATTCAGTGTGACTCTATTGGTACGCCAACAACTCACAGTAGTGGCAAAACAATTGTTAATTTTGCACAAAACTTATTGCAGCATTATGAGGGCATGACAATTGTGATTGGTATGCCGTCTGGCACAGTATATCAACCAACATTTTTTGAAAAAATGGTAAAGTTCATATTAGATAATTGGATTTTGTTTGTTCCTGTCGTGGTGTTTTTCTTTATGTGGTACAGATGGCGTAGATTTGGCAAGGACCCAGAAGGACGTGGAACAATCGTGCCATATTATGAATCACCAGACAGTCTTTCTCCTGCAGAAGTCGGTATGATCATTGATGAAAAAGTGCACTCACGTGACATATCAGCATTATTCGTTAATTTAGCAGTACAAGGATATATAAAGATCAGGAAAGTCACAGATGAAGACGATTATGTGTTTATTAAGACAGAGAAAGTAGGTACTATAACTAACAATGCAGAGAATTTATTATATGAGAGTTTATTCACAAGTAAAGATGTGCGTGAAAAAAAGTTATCATCAATGAAAAATTCGTTTTATACAAAACTTGCAAAGATCTCAAAAGAAGTTGTTGAGGCAGTCATCCAAAAAGGGTATTATGCAAAAAATCCTCATACAGTTCGTACAACCTATATGGTAATTGGTAGTATATTAGCATTTGCTGCATTTTTTATTACACCAGTCTTTGGATTTGCCGTAAGCGCTGCAACATTTTTTTCTGCAGTTCCAATAATGGCATTTGGCTTTTTTATGCCACGACGAACAAAAAAAGGTGCAATTGCACGTGAACAAATACTTGGACTTAAAATGTATATGAACACAGCAGAAAAAGATCGGATCAATTTTCATAATGCACCAGAGAAAAATCCAAAGCAATTTGAAAAATTGTTACCGTATGCAATGGCACTTGGTGTAGAAACGGCCTGGGCAAAACAATTTGAAGATATGTATAACACATCACCACAGTGGTACGAGGGTGGTGGTACAGCCTTTAACTCAGTTCTTTTTGCAAATAACATGAGTGATTTCTCCCGTACGACAAGTTCGACAATGACATCTAAGCCAGCATCAGCATCGTCAGGAGGTTCTGGGTTTTCAGGAGGCGGTTCTGGCGGAGGATTTGGAGGTGGAGGTGGAGGCAGTTGGTAGATGTATAAGAAATACTATTTTCAAAAAATGAAAAAGGTGTGTCAAA
>JAOZUJ010000057.1 GCA_029938745.1 Candidatus Moraniibacteriota bacterium | reverse complement strand
GTATATTAGTAAGTAGTTAAATGATATCACAAACTATCCTTTTTGCGAATCATTCTGCTTTTAATATTTTTTTTATTATTACAATAATGTTTGATTTGAATTATTTTTTTCCAACTTCAACAATTTTTTCTTAACTGAAACTCCTCCGCCATATCCACCAAGTCCACCACCACTTTCAATGACCCTATGACATGGAATGATGAGCCCAATCGCATTTGCACCGTTTGCACTTGCAACTGCTCGCACAGCCTTTTCATTGTTTATACTTTTTGCCAGGTCAAGATATGACACCGTTTGACCATATTTAATTTTCATAAGCGCTTTCCAAACTTGTTTTTGAAAGTCAGTGCCAACTGTCACAATCGGAATTGTAAATTCTTTTCTTTCTCCAGATAAATACTCGTCAACTTGTTTTTTTGTTTCTTCTATAACATCATCACTTTTTTCAACAAATAATGCATCCCATTCTCTCTTCAATCTTTCATCTACAACTTTCCGCATTTTTCTATATCGAAAATCAAGCAAACACAACTTATTTTTATGAGAACCTGCTATCATATCTCCAATTATTGTCTTATGATACTGAATATTTATTTGATTCATAAACTATTCCAAAAATAATTCTACACAATATCCACTAGCACATTGAACATACCATGGTATGTTCATCAGAAAATCAAAATAAAGTGTACGAAAGCTAACTTTACCAGAAATTACAATGACTCATACAACTCTATTGGTATTTCATCAGGGTCTCTCATAAAACAAAACCATGCACAAGTAGTACCCTTTTTAGGTTCATCAATATTAATATTTTTATTTTTCAGTTCCTCATATTTTTCCTTAACACTTTCTACTTGTATGCCAATATGCTTTAATCCAATTACCTTGAGATCTGTTAGATCATCCCGTTTCTCAATCTGATCTTGAAACTGAAAAATTTCAAATTGTAGATCATTTAGTTGAAGAATTATAGCACTGCCATCCCAGCCTGGTTTTGTAAACCTATTAATTTCTTCAAATCCAAAATTCTCTTTATAAAATTTTGCTGATATTTCTGAATCTTTTGCCGATATAACAATGTGATGAATCCTCATATATTTATTAAATTAATATAGGTGTATAAAAAAATTTGACAAAATTAATCTTGTATAATGCCCATACTTGTCTGAAGTTTATCACAAAACTTTGTTTTTTGGAAAAAGTTTCAGATAAACATTGTTATATAAAGCTCTGCGGAGCGTAGCAATGCTGAAAGCATGAGTATTATACAAAATGGAGCGAAGTGAAATTTTGTATAACGTTTGCGTATATCTAAAGTTTCGCAAAAGCTCCTTTTAAAATCTAATAGTTTTTGCGAAATTTTGGCGAATGCACGTTAAGAATAAAATTATTTTTCTTGTCTTTGCTCCCACTCTTTACACTCTTTTAGCTCTTTGTCGTAATCAACCTCTTTCCAACGAAAAATTACATATTTACAATTTTTGGCATTATTCTCGGCCATTTGTTCACATGTAGGATTTTTTGGTAAATCGTAAGAGCATGTTTGTATATTAAGAACACTCCAAATAAATGAGGTTATCAAGTAGACGACAAAGAGTCCTACCAATATTCCGAAAATGCTTTTTAATTTTTTCATAGTAAAAGCAAAATAATTTTATTTAGCTCGTGAGCTAGATATACGCTGTTAGGCGATGTAATTTTTAAATTTTTTTGGTTAATTCTTGCTCAATCTGTTTTTGGCTGTCCTCGTATTTACCGACCTCTCCATAAAACTTTACTGTTCCACCCATACTTGGTACATACAAAAGAAATGGACCATCATATTTTTCTTTATCTATTTCAGTTTCCTCATCAGCAATTATCCATGCATCACCTTGCAATAATTGCTCATAGACAAAATCAGGTTCTTTTGAAGCCTTTTTCCAAAATGATAAATTTCCATTTCTGACTATTACAAAATAGTAATAGAGGGCAGCCAGGATTACTATAAAAATGATTATGCCCATATTGATTGTAACTAAAAGATTTAAAAAAAATTTCCCTAACTGATTTTTATGCGAAGTCTTGTGTTGATAATATTACCAATTCATATATTATGCGAGATGTTATTTTATTCCCAACCGTTTTTTTGCAATCTTATATTGTTTTGAATTTAGTTGTCCTGCTTCGCGCATTTCTTCTATTTGTTTTGCCATCTCTTCCTTGCTTTCTGGGTCACCGCCACCTTGCTTTGCAAACGCTTGTGCAAATACTTCTTGTCTTTTTTCTGGTGACATTTTTTTGAGACCCTTCAAAGACATTTTTTGCATCATGCCCAATTTTGGCATACCTGGCATATCGCCTGCAAGCATTTGATCGATCATTTCATCAGTAATTTCAGGCATTTGACCACCCATCATTTCTTCTGCTTGTTTCTTTGCCTCTGCTGGATCAATATCTTTATCTTTCTTTTTTTTGAACATGTCTGTAATTCCCATATATCTCTATTTTATAATTTTAAGATGATTTATATTATCGTCTGGATTCCCGTCTGCGCCCAATTACCGTACGGTACTGGGCAAGTGGGAATAACATACTTATTTTTTTTGTGCCTTTTTTTGTACATCATACGTTGACACTATCAAAGCTGTTGCTATAAACATTGATGAATATGTACCAATGAGCACACCAATGAGCAGTGCCAAAGAAAAATTAAAGAGAGTGTCACCACCGAAAAGAATAATTGGTACCAATACTAACATGACTGTAAATGAAGTATTGATCGAACGTGCTACAGACTCATTGAGCGACTTATTCACCAATCCTTCAAAATCAGCAATAGACCTTGTCTTGAGAACATTTTCACGAACACGATCATAAACAACAATTGTGTCATTAACGCTATAACCCAAAATCGTCAAAAGAGCTGCAACAAACGGCACACCAACTTCTATGCCAAAAAATCGTCCAAGTACTGCAAAAATACCAAGTGTAATGATAACATCATGTGAAAGAGCTACTACTGCACCAATACCGTAATACCATGACGATACAGGCACTGACACCTTACGAAATGCCCATGCAATGTAAAGGAGCATTGCGATAATTGCAAAGATCGTTGCTTTTATAGCATTACTTTTGAGCTGTTTGGACACTGTTGAGCCGATAAAATCAGCTTTGAGTTGCACTGCATTCTCATCTAATTCAGTTACTACTCCAATAACTTTTTGATTAAATACTTCATCTGAATTTTTATAACGGATAATTACACTTTTGCCGTGTTCACCAGTACTCTTTGACACTGTAAAGCTATCATCACAACCGCCTTCGATCTTTTCACACAGCGCATCATATGTGACTTCTTTATCGTCACTGATACGAAATTCCATCAACGTTCCACCAACAAAATCAATACCGGGCTTCAATCCCCACATCGCAATCGCAAATACGCTCAATCCAACCAAAACAGCAGATACAATATACGTATATTTTCTTTTTTGAATTATTTGTAACATAAGCTAATCTTTTTTACTAGACATAATTAACCATGGCCTTTTTTCCAACCATTCTCCAGATGTGAACTTCATAATAATTTTTACGATCACAATTGCTGTAAACATTGAAACGAGCACACCAATAATGAGAATAAGCGCAAAGCCCTTTACAAATCCTGTACCCATTGACATAAGAATCACCGATGTAATAATTGTCGAAAGGTTACCATCACGAATTGATGGCCATGCACGACGAAAGCCCTCATCAATTGCACGTTTTAAATTCTTTCCTGCGCGCAATTCTTCACGAATACGTTCAAAGATCAAAACATTTGCATCCACTGCCATACCAATTGAAAGAACAAGTCCTGCAATACCAGCAAGTGTCAATGTAATTGACATTGGCGTAACACTAGAAAGTTTGAAAATTGAAATAATTGTTGCAGAATAAATACCAAGTGATATTGCTGCAATCAGACCAAAGAATCGATAATACGCAATCATATAGATCATTACAAGTAACAATCCAACTGCGCCAGCCTTCATGCTCTTGTTGAGCGCCTCAGCTCCAAGCGTCGCTTCAACATTTTGTTGCGAGACAAGCTCAAATGGCACAGGTAGCGCACCCTCATTTAATCGTCGTGCCAATTCTTTTGCTTCTTCAATTTCAAAACTACCAGAAATAACAGCACTACCATCTACAATTTCTGCCTGTACAGTTGGAGCACTGACAACTTCATCGTCAACATAAATTGCAACTGTTTTACCAAGATTATTTTTTGTAATCTCAGCAAACATTTTTGCACCCTCTTTATTAAATTGTAAATTCACTTGTGGTTCTGATATGCCACCAGAATTATTACTAAATGTTGCATCAGCTCTATCCAAAAATTCACCAGTTAATTCTGTCGCTCTATACGGTTCAACTGGTATATTCATTTTTGCAAATAAAATATGTTGTGCCTTTATTTCTGTGTCTTCACCTTCACCCTGTGATTCATTCTTTTTGATGACATGCCAACCAAATTCCGTTTCTACTAATTCTGGATACACATCTCCATCATTTAGATCTTCTGAAAATAATGCTTCTTCAAACTCTGTAACATATGCACCTTTTTTTGCAAATCCTAGTTCACCCCCGCTTTCAGCACTTCCATCCTTACTAAATTCTTTTGCAAGCTCTCCAAAGTCATCACCATTTTTTGCTCGTTCCAGCACGCCAACTGCCTCTTCATGCGCTTTTTCATCCATTGGTGCTATCATTTCTGCAAGTTGCGCTTGCAACTCTTCTTTCTCTGTTTTCATTTCTTCTTCTGTTTTTTCAACACGAAAATTCAAAAATGGTGCCTTTTGTACAACATTTTTTACATCTTCTGGATTATCCACTCCAGGTATTTCCACAGTCATAAATGTATCACCACCACGCTCTGCCAACCACACAACTGGCTCACCCACACCATATGCATTCACTTTTCTTTCTGCAGCAGCTTGTGCTGCGTCTTTTGCTTCTTCTTGTTGATCATCAGGAACTTTTGATAGATCGAGTTTATACTCCAAATGCAAACCACCCTGCAAATCCAATCCAAGATTAATACCGATCTGACTCACGCGTGACTGCACACTTTCTGGTAAAAATTGAATGAGTGGCAAAGAGATCATCGCTACAATCAGCGTGAACACCACAACATACATAAATTTTCTCCTATTCTTCTTGTACATATATAAAAAAATAACCGCTACTGGGATTACTAAGACATTGTACTACCAGTACACATAAAATGCAAATATACAAAACCTAAACCGATAAACAACATTTATACACTATTCATCACTGCCCTTTTCAGAAAGATATTCACCTAAACTTTCATCACCTACAAATACATCCACACCATCAATGTCATCAAATTGCGTAAGTGTCTGGGTAATTTGAGCATGTACACGTGGCTCATCACACATTCCACCAATAATAAGATCTTTAGATAATGTCACGATTGCAAAATCATTTGCTATTACCATTTTTTCAACTTTTAAATTATCAGATAAACCAAAAACATTGTAAAGTCCTTCATCTTCATTATATTTTTCATAAGCAAACAATTCTTCCAGGGCTTCCTGTGGTGATAATTTTTGATCTATTTGTACTGCGACAAGTTTATCACTACACCCAATTGTTGGTGCATCAAGTGAATCACCCAATGACGTGCCATCCATTGCCACGAGATAAATTGACGTGCCATTTTTCTTTTCATCTGTAGCAACATCATCACCAGTATCCTTATTACCCGTGCATCCACTCAGTCCGCTTATGATCATAATGGTGCATATACTCATAATTATGCTCTGTATCGTCTTTTTTTGTATGAGACTTTTCTTAATTTTTTTCATATTTTTTTTGCCTGTCATAACCCCTTTTTAGAGCAACGACATGGTTATTATAAATTATTTATTTTTTTTAATTGATTATTTGCTTGTGTTAATATAGATTTTGCGTTTTCAAATGTTAGCCTTTTATATCCCTCATCAAACGTAAGCCATTGAAACTCTTGATGTTCATGTGAGATCGTGACGTCTTCATCCATCGCCTCTGCGAGATAAAAAACGGCTTTTTTGTGAATATATATGCAATTTTTATCCTTTGTGCGATCAATACGCTCTTGCCCAGATGCCTTATATGAAAATCGCATGCTTTCACGAAATTCTTTGATGATACGTAATTGT
>JAOZUJ010000056.1:4344-6198 GCA_029938745.1 Candidatus Moraniibacteriota bacterium | reverse complement strand
CTTTGCAAAATTGGAAGGACAAAATCCGAGTGGGTCTATTAAAGACAGGATTGCACTAGCAATAATCAAACAAGCAGAAAAAGAAGGAACATTAACAAAAGAAAAAATTATCATTGAACCGACATCAGGAAATACTGGTATTGCACTGGCAATGATTGGTGCGGTAAAGGGGTACAAGGTACATGTTGTTATGAGTAAGGCTGTGTCTATTGAGCGACAAAAGATGATCGAAGGATTTGGTGCAAAAATTATTTTGACAGACAGTGCACAAGGTACTGATGGTGCAATCATGCGAGCACATGAGATTGTCAATAAAAATCCCAAAAAATATTTTATGCCAAATCAGTTCTCAAATGAATACAATAAGTTAGCACATTACAATTCGACGGCACGTGAAATTTGGAAGCAAATGGATGGGAAAATTGATTATTTTGTATCAGCACTGGGTACGTCTGGGACAATTATGGGTGTTGGAAAGGGATTAAAAGAATTTGATAAAAATATCCAAATCATAGAAGCACATCCAGTAAAAGGTCATTATATACAAGGGTTAAAAAATATGAAAGAGGCAATTGTACCAGAAATTTATGATGCAAAGTTAATTGATATAAAAGTGATGATAGAATCAAAAAAGGCATTGAAGTTTGCGCGTGATATTATGATAAAAGAGGGTATCTCTGTTGGTATGAGCAGTGGTGCAGTAATGTTAGCAGCGCTAGAAATTGCTCAAAAAATTGATTATGGACGAATAATAGTCATATTTCCAGATCGTGGAGAAAAATATGTGAGCACAGCATTATTTGAATAAAAAAAGATGATTGACAAAAGGTGCTTATTGGTGTATGTTTACATATACGTTGTTTTTTAACATTGTGTGAAAAAGTGTAGTCAGGGAATAGCCTTGATACATTAAAAATAAGTCAGTTGATAAATGAGTTGATTGACAAGGTAGTGGAGGTAAGGTGATGAAGATGTTTCTTCAACTCTTCACAGCGGTGATAGGCACTGTTGTATTTATGGGCGTTGCGATGGCAACGCCTGTATCCAGTCTAAGCTCACTGGAGATACGTTTCAGTATCGCTGGCGACATTGATGGGTTAAACCTGGGGTTGTCGCCTGGTGAGGAGTTTGACTGGATGGATTTACCTTGGGGCAATGTTGGTGAAGGTGCTTTTGATGCTCTGATCGGTGGACCAAGCATGCCGGAAATTTCCTGGACTCAGGACGGGTTTGAGGATTTTGACGTTCTAGCGGGCGTTGGGATCATCGGGTCCGGCGGATGGGGAGGGGTTGGAATTTTGCCTGAGTTGTCCCTGAACGGACATGTGGTTGGGCAATTTGGTGATGTGACAGATGGAGCAAATCTGTACAGCATTGATTTTTTCAACCTTACGCCTTTTGCAGGTAATTTAGGTCAAACACTTGAATTCGGATTTAATACGCCGTACTCAAGTGGCTGGTGGGACACCGGTGCAATTGATTTTATGGTCGTTGGTGTCATTGGTACGCCAACAGGGTCAACGCCGGTACCAGAGCCAACTACTCTGGTGCTATTTGGTACCAGCATTGTTGCCTTTGCGGGTGCAAGATTCAAAAAAAAGAAAACCTCGTAGTATTGAGATACTACGAGTGCTCTGCATGACAGTTAATCTGTTGTGCAGAGTTTTTTTTATTTTAAAATATCAGCTAGGGCAAGTGATATTTTAGGACTTGACAAAATATAGTTATGGGTATATACTCATAATGTAATTAATTAATAATAATATTATGCCAAACAAAGATGGCACAGGGCCACAAGGCGAGGGTGCAAAAACAGGTCGTGGTGCAGGTAACTGTTCTGATGAAGTAAAAGAT
>JAOZUJ010000056.1:0-4244 GCA_029938745.1 Candidatus Moraniibacteriota bacterium | reverse complement strand
TTATAATTCTTTGTCTTGTAATATTTCTGTATAAAATTTAAAGGTGTCGCCAACTTTTAGTTTCGTTTCACCAGCAAATGTCACACCACATTCTTTGCCTTTTTTAACTTCATCAATATCAACTTTGTTGTGTTGAAGGTTTTCAAGTGTTCCTGTCCCAATGTGAGCGTCTTTGCGGTAAACATCAATTTTTACATCTTTAGAAACAACCTTGCCACTTGTTACACGGCCACCAACAATCATTTTGTTTTTTTCAGTAAAGAATATGCCAAGTAACTCTAATTCACCAATATCAGTACGCTCAATTTCATCTGGCAACATTTTCAAAAGTCTATTTTTGATATCGTCAACAAGTTCATAAATTACTTCATAGGTTGATACTGTGACATCATCGTCATCAGCCATACGTCCAGCAACAGGACTGACAGCAACATTGAATCCGTAGATAATTGCATCAGCACTACTTGCAAGACGCACATCCGATTCCGTTACATTCCCAACACCCGTGTTGATAAAGCTGACAGATACTTTTTCTTGTGGAATTGTACCAAGAATTTGTTCAATTGCTTCAATAGAGCCTTGTACATCTGATTTTATAATAATATTTAATTTTGGAATATCATCATTATCATTGATGCTTTTTGCTTGTTTTTTATCACCTGCAAGGCGTGTTGCCATTTCTTGTGATTTGAGACGTGCACTTCTTTTTGCATTTGCTACTTGTACTATGTCGTTTGTTTGTGCCGTGTCTGTCAATCCAAAAATCGTAACCGGTGCGGATGGTGATGCTTTTTCAAGTGAATCACCACGATGATTTTCCATGTGACGAATACGACCGTATGTTTTACCAACATTTACATCTTGACCAACTTTGAGTGTACCAGTTTTGACAACAACAGTTGCTACAGGCCCTTTCTGAGGATCTTTATGTGATTCGAGTACAATTGCAAGTCCGTCACGCCCAGCATTTGCTTTGAAGTCTTCTACTTCTGCAAGTAAGATAATACTCTCTAAGATATCTGTTACGCCAATATTATTTTTTGCGCTAATCTCGTTGCACATTACTTTACCGCCCCATTCTTCGATCATAATATCAAGGTCAGCAAGCTCTTGCTTCACGCGCATCGGATTTGCGTTTGGTTTATCAATTTTATTTACAGCAACAATTGTTGGAATTTTCTTGTCTTTGAGGTAGTTAATAACCTCTTTTGTTTGTGGTCGCACGCCATCATCAGCAGCAACAACAAGTACAGCAATGTCAGCAATAGATACGCCACGTTCACGCATTGCAGCAAATGCCTCATGACCAGGCGTGTCAATAAATGTAATTAATTTTCCACGTTTTTTTGTTTGATAGGCACTGATGTGTTGTGTGATACCACCAGATTCACTTTCAGCAACAGATTCTTTGCGGATTGTATCGAGAAGAGTTGTTTTTCCATGATCAACATGACCTAGTATTGTCACGATTGGTGGGCGTTCGGTAAGTTTATCGTCAGAATCTTTTTCTTTTGCACAAATATCAAGTACTTTTTCTAAAGTAATCATTTCATCATCAGCAACTTCCAAATCTTCTGTAACAGCGTATTCCAAATCTTCAGCAATAATTGCAGCAGTATCAAAATCAACCTCCTCGTTGATGGTTGCCATAATTCCGTTTTTCATGAGTTCAGCAATTAAGTCTGTAACAGGAATATCAAGAATCTCCGCAAACTTTTTTACAGTTACAGTTGATGGAATTTTCACATTTTTTGATTGTTCACCATCAGTTGTGTCAGACGTAATTGGTGTTACATTTTTTTCGTCACTCATGATTTTCGTGTATATTTATGAAATTAATTAATCCGCTTGCTCTATGGCATTTTTTTCTTCCTCAGTCAGCTCGTTATCCTTGGGCTGTCCTTTGATAATTTGTTTTGTATAAATACGTGTGCCTTCTCGTGTATGCAGTGAAGAGAGAACAAGTCCATCATTATTGCTGTTGAGAAGTGCAAGTGCAAAACTTTGATTACCAGCTCGTTCTCCAAATGGGTTAAAACGAATAACGCCGACTTTATGAATACTTTTGTGTGCTTGTTTGTTAATCGTATTTGAAATATTAAATAGCTCTTGAATCTCTTTATCAAACGCAAGAAGTCTCGTGTTGTTGTGTACAAGAATTTCTTCTAGATCAATACCTTTTTTTCCAGCAAAAAATGCCCTTGTTTGTGCACGTATTTTTTTGATACGTACAGCATTTACAATTGCAATTACCAATGCCACAATAGATAAAATACATGTAACGATGAGTAATATTGCAAAAAGAGACTGGTGAGAAGAATAAAATTCTGTCATACGCGATAAATACAATTATTAGTCACAATAGCACTACATTAGTCTTTTGTAAAGAAAAACAATGGATAAAAAGCGCATATTTTGCGCTTTTTATTAATGTAGATTTATGTAAGTTTTATATGAGTAGTTTGTCGATATATTGCCAAAAAGCTTCTGCACCACCGAGCTCACCAACGCACTCTGATGCCTCTGCCTTCATGCGTGCTTCTGGATGGAGTCCGTCACTTGGCATGTGTCGAAATGCCCACCGCACATCACTAGGATAATCCTCCATTATATTTGTCGTTGATACATGAAATTTCTTGCAAAAGGGGCAATCAACGTCAGTATATTCTATTACTGTGATGCGCGCACCATCATCGCCACGCACCCAATCGTCCTCGGTTACTGGTGTGATTGTGCGTGTTGCACTAATATCCTTTGCACGTGGATTCTTGCCTGCAAGAAGATCATCAAAGAATTCTCGTATACCTTCTTCTGATTGTGCACCAGGGATCTCATATACCGCGCCATCAATAAGCACAAAGCTATGTGGCGTGCCCTCTACACCAGCTTCTTGACCACTTTTTATGTCATCTTTGACAGCGTCTTGATAACGTTTTTCATCCATGCAGGTGTCAAATTCAGTTTTGGCAATGCCAAGATCCTCAACAATAGCAGAAACAGACTGTGATGTTGGCAGTGATTCACTGTCTTCTGGTTTGTTTGTTGTGATATTTTTTGCTGTTCTTGCGATAGCTACTTTTTTTGTAGGCGCAGAATCTCCAAATGAAACACGATTTGTAATTGTTCCGATTAAGAGAAAAAAGAGAACAACCGCAAGTGCACTCATAAAGCCAAACCAAAACGAATGCCAATGTGTTTGATATTGTGATTTCTTTATTTCTTCAGTCATATTTTTTAATTATTATGTATAAAGTAATTGTAGTTTATATAATAGACATTTTGTGGTAATTGCACAAGTGGCAAAAATTCTCTATGATAGATAATGTAAACATAAAATATTATTGATATGATCGCACAATATACAACAACACTTGCACAAAAAAATATAATTGCAAAAAACACCTATCAATTACTTATTACGAAACCAAAGGATTTTTCTTTCGCACCAGGGCAGTACATGTTTCTTGATTTTCCAAATCCAACAAATGCAGATGATAAGCCAAGTTTTCGTGCGATGTCAATTGCTGCATCACCACATGAAGAACATCTCATGTTTGTAATGCGTGGCAGTGATAGCGCATTCAAAAAAAATATGATCGCGATGACAGAAGGGGATGAAATGATCATCAAAGGTCCAATGGGGCATGTAATGTTACCAAATAACAGCACGCAGTCTATCACATTTTTAGTTGCAGGAGTGGGTATCACACCAGCACGCGCAATGATCAAATATGAAGAGCACGCAAAAAGTGAAAGGGAAATTACACTACTATATGCAAGTCGCACAAAAGACTCTATCGCATTTTATGACGAATTAAAAAATGTACAGTTAGCGAACTATCGTGCAGTGTTCACATTGACACGCGAAGATGGTGAATGGGAAGGAAAAAAAGGCAGAATTAACAGTGAATTAATAGAAAAATATGTTGACGATATCCAAAATACAATGTATTATATTGTAGGTACGAAAGTGTTTATTGACTCCATGAAGGAATTGCTGGAAGAAAGAGATGTCGCAAAAGAAAACATGCAGTTTGACAATTTTGGATAAAAAAACATACGCCAATTGAATTGGTGGGCATAGCCTGCTATAACATTTGGTTAAAAAGTACGCATTGCCCTTGCGAAGCAAAAAAGCGGGCATTGCCACGCCGAAGCCTCCGGCGAAGGCGGGTATAGTATAACGGCTCATTATGTCAGCCTTCCAAGCTGAAGATACGGGTTCGATTCCCGTTACCCGCTCA
>JAOZUJ010000153.1 GCA_029938745.1 Candidatus Moraniibacteriota bacterium | reverse complement strand
ATGATTTTTTTATGTAATATTTTATTTAGTACATTCTATCAAAAAATAAAGGAGGGTAGGATATGGTACAAAAAACACGTTCACACGTTGTAGACGGTAGGGCACATATTGTGTGCCCGAAGTGTGGCAAGGGAATGTATGGGAAAGTAAATAAAAAGACGAAATCTCGTAGCATTGTCCGCTGTTCTGCTTGCTCAGGCAAGTTTGAAGTCCAGCTGGACTATCGACAGCAGTACAGGAAATCTGCATCATTTGCTGGGAATGGAACTTGTGCAAGGATAGGCTCCTTTCCTGTGACAATAGAAAATATGTCAAAGACAGGTGTAAGATTCCAAGTGTGTAAAAGGAAGTGTAATTTGCATATTGGCGAAACTGTCAGTTTGCGATTCCAGTTGGATGACAGGAATTGCAGTGACATCCAAGTCAGTGTGAAAATTTGTAACTCAAATGGAACGATGTATGGTGGAGTATTTATGGAGGAATACCTATCAGTCAAGGTTAATAAAGCCATCGGTTTTTGGCTCTTGTAAGTGAAAAACAAAAGGCTCTGTGTAATAATATTTTACGCAGAGCCTTTTTATTTTTTATGTATTGTGAGCGGATCTTTATAACAAGCTAATTATAAAAATGAGAAATACGGTAAGTATAATACCAACAAGGATGCCGCCGATAATTTCATTTGCATAATGCCCAATGTGTTCTTTGAGGCGTGGAAATTTTGTTTGGTCAATGGATGGAATTGCTTCTACGAGCTTATTGAGTGTTTTGCCTTGGATGCCGATATGCATACGTACACGCATTGCATCATAGATCGTGATAAAAGCAAAGCACGCAGCAATTGCAAAAACACCTGATGTCATGCCCTCATAATACCCAATTGTAATAATAAGCGATGTGACAAATGCACTGTGTGCACTAGGAAAATGACCAGGATCAAAGAGATCATCCCATTGAAATCCGTGTTTGAACGATAAACGTGAAAATTTCATCAATTGTGCACAAGCAATAACAATGAATGGAATGATGAATAATTTGTACTGTAGTATAAACTCTATCATAATTTTATTATACAGAAGTATTTGATTTTTTAATAGAGCGTGGTATATTTATAGATGTAATAAACGTTAAATAATAAAAATATGACATGGATTGTTTTATTGATAATTATTGCCTTGGTAATTTTTGTCATTAGTATTTATAACACGCTTGTGAAGATGCGTATGCGTGTAAACGAAGGATGGAGTGATATCGATGTACAACTCAAGAGGCGGTATAATCTGATTCCAAATCTTGTAGAAACTGTGAAGGGTTATGCAAAGCATGAAAGTGAAACACTTGAAGCAGTAATTGAGGCACGTTCACAAGCAACAAAGATCGATGTGGATATTGATAATGTGACAGCAGAAGATATGGCTGCATTTTCAAGCGCACAACAAGGACTTTCTGGCGCGCTTGGTAAATTGTTTGCGCTCTCTGAAAATTATCCAGACTTGAAGGCAAATCAAAATTTCTTGCAATTACAAAGTGACTTAACAGATACAGAAGATAAAATTCAAGCTTCACGACGATTTTATAATGGCACAGTACGTGACTATAATACAAAGGTAGAAACAGTCCCGAGTAATATTGTTGCAGGTATGTTCAAATTTACAAAACGAGAATTCTTTGAAGTTGATGATGAAGAAGAACGAGAAAATGTATCAGTGAAATTTTAATTTTAGAAACAGGTGTATTGAGA
>JAOZUJ010000008.1 GCA_029938745.1 Candidatus Moraniibacteriota bacterium | reverse complement strand
TAACGTTACCCCTTTTAATTATTGGTTATGTTAATTATCCCAGCAGTACTATCAAATGATAGTGAAAAAGTATTAGATAAGATAAAACAATTACGTGGTGAATCAGAATGGATTCAAATTGATTTTGCTGATAGCACTATGACAGAAGACACAACTTTTGATCTACATGATCTCGTAGGTCATGTTGATGATTTTTTGGTGGAGGTGCATCTCATGACAACGGAACCAGAGAAATATTTAGATGCTTGCAGTACACTTGGTGCAAGTCGTGTGTATTTTCATTTAGGCGAAGTAGAAAGTCCATCACATGTTTTACAAGAAATGGATCCGTATGATTTTACAAAGGGAATCGTTTTGTCACCACAAACACCAGTGGAAGATGTGTTTGCATATATTGATGAGATTGATGCTGTGCAAATTATGACAGTTGTGCCAGGTGTGCAGGGTGGAGAGTTTTTGCCGGCGATGCTTGATAAAGTTACGTATGTACGAGAACGGCGAACAGATATATGGATCTCAGTTGATGGTGGGATAGATAGTGATACAATTACAAAAGCAAAGGAACTTGGCGTTGACGCGACTGGCGTCGGCAGTGCAATTTTTGGCACTGATAATGTGGCGAAGGCATATCATGAGTTAGGAAGTGTAATAAAAGAGAAATAATAAAGTTTCTAACATATTATTCATTAATTATCTACCTGCCGGCAGGCAGACTAATATACTAAATATATGAAAAATCCATTTGAAAATGCGATGCAACAATTACAAAATGCTGCAGACGTTGTTGAGATTGGTGAGGGTGTTTTGGAATTATTGCAAAAGCCACAGAGAATTCATGAGATTGCTATTCCTGTTAAAATGGACAATGGAAAATTAAAAACTTTTCGGGGTTATCGTGTGCAATATAATAATGCACGGGGTCCATATAAAGGTGGAATTCGTTTTCATCCAGCAGTTGACATTGACGAAGTGAAAGCATTGTCTTTTTGGATGGCGATTAAATGTGCAGTTGTGGGATTGCCATATGGTGGTGCAAAGGGAGGAGTAGAAGTTAATCCAAAAGAATTATCAAAAAGGGAATTGCAAGAATTGAGTCGAGGGTATGTTCGTGGTTTGTATTTGGAAATTGGGCCAAACATTGATATTCCGGCACCAGATGTTTATACAAATGAACAAGTCATGGGTTGGATGATGGATCAATATTCGCTTTTGAAAGGTTATACATCGCCAGGATCTTTTACAGGTAAGCCCGTGGAAATTGGAGGAATTACAGCACGAGCAACTGCAACAGCACGTGGTGGATTTACATTATTGGAGCGTATAATAGAACAATCAAATAAAAAACCACAAGAAACACGTATTGCAATTCAAGGATTTGGAAATGCTGGGTATGTTTTTGCGCAATTGGCATATGATGCAGGTTATAAAATTGTTGGCGTGAGTGATTCACGCGGAGCAATTGTAAGTAAAAATGGTAAGTGTATCAATCCGTATAAGTTGTTGGAATTAAAACAAGAAAAAGGAAAGATCTATTGTGATAAATCAGTCTGTGATAGTAAAGAATATAAAGAAGCGACAAATGAAGAATTGCTTGTGATGGATTGCAATGTGCTTGTTCCAGCAGCAATTGAAAATCAGATTACGGAGAAGAATGCATCGGATGTTAAAGCTGAAACAATTATTGAGTTGGCAAACGGTCCAACAACACCAGAGGCAGATGAAATTTTATATAAAAATAATGTAATAGTTGTGCCAGACGTACTGGCAAATGCAGGTGGTGTGACAGCATCGTATTTTGAATGGTCACAAAATATACAAAATACATCGTGGAGTGAGAGTGAGACAAATCGCAAACTAGCAGAGATCATGATCGAATCATATGAGAATGTATATGACACAGCAAAAAAATATGATATTGATTACAGAAAAGCATCATTTGTACTTGCAATTGAACGGATCACACAAGCAATGGAAGGACGCGGATGGGTTTAAATAATTGAGAATTAAAAATGAAGAATGAAAAATTGTAGTAGCGGACCTGTGTGTCTGCCTTTTGTGTAAATAAAAAATAAAACGGATCATAGTACATTGACTATTGATCCGTTTTTCATGATAGAATAACATTATTTTCTTTTTGGGATGAGTGTGATCATCAGTATGCCTGCAATGGCAATACCATATAAGATATGTGAAAGAGACCACATAACTTCAGCATTTGTTGCAGTGCTCAATATCTCGATTCCAAGCACTTGCTTGATAGTTGTCAGTGTGTATGCACCAGTAAATATAGTGGCAATTACAATGACAATGCTCCAAAAGGTGTTAAAACGAAAGCATAACTTTTGATTAATATTTTCTTGTGTCATGGCGAGTCTCCTCAGTTAACTTTCGTATTCTTTTGTCACATCTTCGATGGGACCATCAAGTTTTTTGCCGAAGTATTCTTCAAAAGAAAATTCGTCCACTTCATCTTCAATATAGGCTGTAGCAATGTCTCCATTATATATATGAACAGTGTGTGCTGCCTCAGTCAGGTCAGTGCTAATAAATGAAGCAATTCTCTCACTTGAGCCATCAGTAAAGTTTAATTGGTATACTTTCCAATCAAACATGTTCACGGCATCAGAAATATTGTATATTTGCATTATTGTCACCTCAATTAACTGTATATTTTTTGTCATCTCCTGGGTGAAGTCATTGATTCTAGTAATCAAATTTTTCAGTTATGGCTTTTCCAAAAATAAATCTTATTGATGCAATATTAGCAAGTCCTCCAAAGAAAAAAGTAACAGCTATAGTAACACCAAGTTTGATAGCAAGTATGTTGGTAAAATGAGGTGATGAACTAAATCCAACATAAAAAAAGAGCCCAACACATAATGCACAAATAATATTTATTTGCATAATGCGAGTTATGTTTTGTTCAGTGAATAAAGTACCAAAAACGTTAGATTGTGAGTGGCTACACATTTGTTTCTCCTTGGTGAAATATGTGTTAATATGTATATGTAAAAGGACGATAGTGTATTTTATATAATAATACATCAAATGTCAAACAAGCAAATACAAAAATTAGAAAAAATAAATAAACTACTACGATATTGGATTTTGGATATGACGACTGTTGCTGGCTCCGGTCATCCGACATCATCTTTGAGTGCGGTGGAGCTTATGAGTACACTAATGTATTCTGATGTTTTTCGGTATGATGCAAGAGATATTCACTCAGCGGATAATGATCGGCTGATTTTTTCTAAAGGACATGCATCGCCACTCTTTTATGCGTTGTGGGCTGGGTGTGATGCAATTTTGTCAGAACAGTTGAATACATTTAGAAAATTTGATAGTGAGTTAGAGGGACACCCAACAATGAGGTTTCCATTTACAGAGGCTGCAACAGGTTCACTTGGACAGGGATTGTCTGTCGGTGTTGGTATTGCTCTAGCGCAAAAAAAATTAGATAAAACTGATGCGAGAACTTATGTGTTACTGGGAGACAGTGAAATGGCAGAGGGTCAGGTCTGGGAAGCGATGAATATCGCAAATTATTATGAACTCGGTAATCTCGTAGCAATTGTGGATGTTAATCGCTTAGGACAGCGTGGAGAGACGATGATTGGTCATGATGTGGATGTATATGCAAAGCGTGCACGTGCGTTTGGATGGCGCACAGTTGTAGTTGATGGACATGATGTTGCAGAGTTGTCGCGTGTGTATACGGATATGATAGGCTCGCATAAGAAACCTTTGATGATCATTGCAAAAACATACAAGGGTAAGGGTATTTCATTTTTGGAAGATAAAAATGATTGGCATGGAAAAGTTCTATCAAAGCAAGAATTTACTACAGCAATGAAAGAATTGGGAGATATTGATTTTAGTATTCGTGGTCAATTGAAAAAACCACAAAAAAGTAAAAAAGATGTACAAACGGTTGTACATGCCAATGTTTTAGAGGATGTAGAATATGACATTACTGAGTCATATGCAACACGTGACGCATATGGTGTTGCATTGGTGGAAATGATGCAAGTAGATCGGCGAATTGTTGTACTCGATGCAGAAGTAAGTAATTCAACGCGAGCTGATAAGGCAAAAGAATTTTTTCCAGAGAGGTTTTTTGAGATGTTCATTGCGGAGCAAAATATGGTAAGTGTTGCGGTTGGCTTATCACGTCGTGGGTATAAACCATTTGTATCAACTTTTGCGGCGTTTTTGACACGTGCACATGATCAGATTCGTATGGCACAATTAAGTGGTAGTAATATCACATTTGTGGGGTCGCATGCGGGGGTTTCTATCGGAGAAGATGGAGGATCACAAATGGGACTAGGGGATATCGCCATGTTTCGTGCATTACTAGGAAGTACAGTTTTGTACCCGTCGGATATTATATCTGCAAAAAAAGTGTTGCATATGGCAAAAGACATAGAGGATATTTCTTATGTGCGCACAACACGTGCAAAAACGGCATTGTTGTATGGTAAAAAAGAAGAATTTAAGCTTGGTGAAGCAAAGGTTTTACATAGCCATGATGCAGATGTGGTTGTTGTGATGGCATCGGGTATTACAGTACAGGAAGCATTAAAAGCTTATGAAATTCTTAAAATAAAAAATATTTATATTCGTGTTGTTGATATGATCTCTATCAAACCAATTGATGAAAAAATATTACATAGCATAATTGGTGACATTGATAATATAATTGTAGTAGAAGACCACTATAATGAAGGTGGCGTTGGTACAGCTGTACAAAATGCATTGGGTGATTTTTGTGGAAATTTCATACATTTGTCAGTAGAAAAAATGCCACGCAGTGGCTCACCAGATGAATTATTAACATATGAAAAGATTGACTTTGATGCTATTATGGAGAGTATACACAGTGTAATTAAGTAATAAAAAAATATGATCGATAAAGATAAGCAGATGGTGTTTAAAGTAAAGGGAAAGGATGTGCATGTGTCATTAAATCGTGAACAGGAGTTTCTTTCACCAGACACAGTAGATGCAGAAAAATATGCAAGTGGCTTGTCGTGGAGAATTTTGAAAATTCAGTCAGAGTTTGTAAAAGGTCATGATTTTTTATCAAAATTTGATAAAGCGGCAAGTATTTTTGGGAGCGCTAGAATGGGATTTGATAATGAAGTTTATCAAGAGGCAGAAAAATTGGCTTATAAGTTAGCAAAAAAAGATTTTGCAGTGTTTACTGGTGGTGGACCTGGTATCATGGAGGCAGCAAATAAAGGCGCATATGAAGCTGAGGGTCGTAGCGTGGGAATCAATATTAATTTGCCACATCATAAAATTACAGAGCGGAAAAATTCGTATATTACGGATTCGGAATCATTTGATTTCTTTTTTTCTCGTAAAGTAATTTTATCTTTTGCATCACAGGTGTATATCTTTTTCCCAGGCGGATTTGGAACGCTTGATGAATTTTTTGAAATGGTCACATTAATCCAAACAAAAAAAACAAGGCCAGTTCCTATTATTTTGATAAATAAAGAATATTGGGGTCCACTACTTGATTGGATACGAGGGGTTGTCTGGGGAAAAAATCGAGCAATTATGGAAGAAGATATGGACTTATTTCATTTAGTAGATACGGCTGAAGAAGCGTGTGATTTAATTGATTCATGTATGGAAAAAACTGATGAGTAAAAAAATTAAAAAAACAACTGGAGACGTGGAATCATTTTCTTTGGAAAAGTTGCAACGGTCTATTGAGCGAGCTGGCATTGATGCAACGATAGCTGCAGAGATCGCGTCGGAGGTTGCACAGGAGCAAGATATTACAACAACAGTTGACGTACATAAAATTGCGTATCAAAAACTTAAGAAAAAATATCGTCCAACAGCAGCGAGGTACAATCTCAAAAGAGCATTGAAAGCACTCGGTCCCAGTGGCTATCCTTTTGAGCAATTTGTTGCACGGTTACTTGATGCGCGTGGATACAAAACAAGTACAAATCGTACTATACGTGGAAAATGTATTACACATGAGATTGATGTTATTGGTTATAAAGATGAAAGGCACTTTGTATTTGAATGTAAGTTTCATAATAAGTTGGGATATAAAAGTGATGTACAAACAATTTTGTACATGAAAGCGCGTTTTGATGATATTCAGGCACGTTGGAATGATATACATGAAGGCAGGGATAAACATTTTCATAAGCTATGGGTTGTAACAAATACACAATTTACATCGCAAGCAGTGGCATATGCAAAGTGTGTTGACATAGAACTTATGAGCTGGAGATATCCAAAGGGAAGAAGTTTGGCAGAGTTAATTGATAAGACAGGACTACATCCAGTTACTGCAATTACAAAATTAACAAAAGGTCAGAAGGATCGTATTTTGCATGATGGATTGATATTGTGTCGTGAGGTGGAATCAAAACAGGATGTTTTGAAAAAAGCTGGTATACATGGGCATAAACTTGAGCAAATCGTCGCAGAGGCGCGCGCAATTGTAGAATTAAGAAGTACTGTATAAATAAAAATAAAAACAGATGGATATATTTCAAATTATTCAAGATAAAATACAGATGTTTTCTATTGATAGTGCGGATGAAAATTATTATCCGTTACTGTTTTTTATTGTTTCTGCTACGATATTGTTGACGATTATTTTTCGAGGTATTACGGGATTTGTTGTGCGTAGACTTATTCCATCAAAATATGAAAAATTAAATAATAAAGTTGTCAAAAAAGTGCAAAATCTTGTTTCTGGTACGATTATTTTTTGCGGAATAATGATTGTATTAATCGCGTTTTTTTATAGTGACAGTATTTTATGGAAAAATATCTTTAGAATAATTATTACGATATTTTTTGTTTATGCGACGTTTGCAGTTATGTCAATTGGTAAAGCAATTTTTGTAATGCTTTCACGTAGAGAGGGGTCACGTTTTATTACAAAACAAACATTGCCTCTTTTTAGTAATATCACGAATATTTTTATTATTTTGATTGTTTCTTATGTCATTTTTGCAGTTATATGGAATGTGAATATGACAGCGTTGTTTGCGTCAATGGGTATCATAGGTGTAGCTATATCATTTGCAGCGCGAGATACGATTGCAAATTTCTTTTCTGGTATTTTTATCATGGCTGATCAGCCATATAAAATTGGTGATTTTATAGATCTTGAAACGGGAGAGAGAGGAGAGGTAGTTGATATCGGTATTCGAAGTACACGTATTTTAACAATGGATGACGTGGAGATCGTAATACCAAATTCTATTATGGGCAACACTCCAGTTATAAATGAATCAGGCGGCACATCACGTACAACACGTATTGATGTTGATATACATGTTGCATATGGAGCTGATGTGCATTTGATAAAAGACGTTTTAGTTGCAGTTGCACGCAATAGTCAATATGTTATTGATGAACCTGCTCCGATTGCACGGTTTGTAGAATTTGGTGAATCAAGTATTCATCTAAAATTGTTATGTTGGATACAAGAAGCAAAATTTCGTGGACAAGCAATCGATATGCTGAATATGCATATTTATGACGAGTTTAATCGACGCGGTATAGAAATACCATATAGCAAACAAGATATTTATATCAAAGAATTTGCACAAAAATAATTATTTTTATAATCCATTCTCTTTTTTATAATCGTTCCATTCTTTTTTGGACCAGTTTTTTGGTTTACTCGTAAGTTTTGCAACATCGCCTGGATGTGGATAATCATCAGGTGATTTATAGTTACTTTTAAATGTATCATCAATAAATGCATTTCCATCTTTGTCTGTGACGGTCTGAGTGAAATATGTTTTCATTGCGCCATTTGGTTGGCGATCTGTCACGTGTGGACCATCCATGACGACATTGCGGCCGTCTTTTGTACCATAATAATTAAATATTAATTTGTTGCCTTCCATGGCCACATTAAGAAGGATATATCCAGGTGTATTGTTAATAAAACGAAAATCAGGTGCAGGAACATAAACAGTCGCATCAAAACCTGTCGGCGTATAATAATGTACAGGATAAGAATGGTTACGTCTTTGTGTGATCTTCATGCCAGTATAAATTGCTCCACGAAATACTGTTGTGGACACTTGGCAGATACCGCCACCATATTCAGGCTTTGTTTCATTGTCACGTATGACAAGTTCTTCTTTATAACCATGTTCACCGTCAACTGGTCCAAGTATTGATACAAATGAAAATTCTTCATCTGGTGCAATGACCATACCATCAAAACGCTTTGAAGCTGTCGTGATATTGTGTATACGACTTTTTGTTGATCCAGCAAAGTTAGATGTACCTGTTCCGATGAGTTCTGTAATACCAAGTTGTTCTGCGTTTTCACTGGTAATTTTTGCTGTTGCTGGTGCATAAGAAATTTCTAATGATGTTTGTTGTGGTGTAGGATTTTTTTGTAGATGGTCTACGATAGTATCAGTTGTTTTGTCTACATCAACAGTGATACCATCTGTGTGTGGTGTCATTTCCTCCACTTCATTTGTTGTAGTATTGAAGCGCAATCGTGCGTTGTTTGGGTCTATGTTTGTCTTGCGAGCAACATCTTCTACAAATGATCTAATTGCATCGGTGGATATTGTTGGGTATGTTTGATTTTTCACTGTGAATGATTGCTGTACAGTGGAAGTTAAAAAACATGGTTGAAATTTATTTAAGCACATGAGATCATTTTCTATCTCGCTTTGATAATTTGGGTCATATATAGGAAAGGGGATTTTTTGCAAAAAAAGTGACATCTCTGATTCTGTGATGTGTTCTTTTGCATCGCCATCAATTGCTAATGTGATTGTGGTATTTTTTGATTGTGAGTCTAACGCAAAAACAGCTTGTGGTAGCAGGCCTATGAGAATTCCACATATGAATAGTGTTTTATATTTTTTTAACATAAAATATTTTTCTTTATATATGATATGAGGCACATTAGGTCAAAAAGGAGGGCTTGTAATACGCCCTCCAAAAATTTTATATAAAATGCAGTAAACTTTTTTGCATATGTGAATTAAAAACCACGCACTTGAATTTTCTTTGTCTTTGTAACATCAGCTTTTGGTAAACGAATTGTTAGAATACCATTTTTGAGTGTTGCATCAATTTTGTCAGCCAGAACATCCATTGGTAAAACAACGGAGCGAGAAAAAGTTCCCCAGTAACATTCGCGATAATAAAAGCTGTTATCATCCACAACCTCTTCATTTTTACGCTCTCCTTTGATTGTGAGCATGTCATTGCTAATTGAGACATCGAGGTCTTCTGGTTTTACGCCTGCAATTGTTGACTTGATCACAATTTCTGTATCTGTTTGATATACGTCAATTGTTAACTGACCCTCAGAATCATCTGCTGGCAATTCTTCTGGTTGTCCCCAGTCATCATCTTGCTGTTGTGTCATATCTTGCTGTTGTACAATTTGTGGCTCTTCTGCCTGGAATTGTTCTACATGCATTTGAGTTTCTTCCTCTTCTGCATACACTGGTGTTGACATTGGTTGCTGTTCTTGCATCATTTGTTCTTCTTCTTGCCCTCCTCCTGAGAATCTATTGAGAAACGATTTCTTTTCTTTCTTCATAATGGTAATGTTTTATTAATGACTACAATATATTTTTTATTATAAAATACTATACGTTTTATTGCAAGGTGTCTGTGGATAACTTGTGTTAATTATATGTAGTATAACAGTAGAAAATTTCCACATACGTGTAATAAAATGGCAATAATAATAAATGGAATATCTTGCGCGACAGTGCGTTTGTGTGTTGTAACATATAATAAAAATATACTAAGTAAAATGTGTATAGACGCGACAGATATGATGGATATAATAGGCGCAGTCAAAATAATTCCACTAAAAAAACCAAATATAATTTCTAAAGTAACAAAACCAGTACCGAGTAAGATTCCATAAATGACAGATTCTCGAAAAGAATTCTGAATATGTATAGATGTTCTTTTTTTGATGAATAAGTAGCGAATGCTTTCTTCGATAGTTGCTGCAATCAGCATGATGAAGAGAATGTGTTGCGTGGTGTCAGTAGGGGAATATCGTATAATAATTTCCGTGTGAAAAAATATCTCTGCAATCACCTCAAAAAATACTTGTGCAATAAGTGCCGCACATGCAATTAAAAAACCTAAAAATAATGTTTCAATAAATTTCAAAAACTGAATGTTAATTTGTTAAATTTTCTAAATGTTGTGATGACTCTGTAACCTTTGTTTCTGCTTGTATTAAATTGTCACGTTCTTGCTGGACGATATTTTCTGGAGCTTTTTTTGTAAATTGTTCACTATTGAGGCGTCCTTGAATGCTTTTTATGTATTTCTCTGTTTGGGCAATGTCATCTTCAAGTCGTTTCTTTTCTTTTTCTATATCAATAATGCCAGAAAGGTGAACATATAATTTCCCATCAGTAAAAATAGCAGATGCTGATTCGGTTTGTGGCGTGTCCTCAGTTTGAATTGTAATTTTTCCTACACGGGCGAGTTTTTTGATCAAATTTTCTTGTGTTGTGATATTTTTAACATCTTGCGTTATGATTGTGATATTAATTTCAGAATTTGCAGGGACCGTATACGTCGCACGGATATTTCGAATGTGTGTAATAATCTCTTTGACTGTCTCAAATGTATTTAGGACATCTTCTTTCATGCTAGTTTCTTGTGGTGCGGGATATTTGGTCACCATCAAAATTTGATCTTCATCAAACATTTCTTGCCAAATAGTTTCTGTGACAAATGGAATAAATGGATGCCATAACTTAAGAAGAGTTTTATAAACGTGAATTAGGACAGTGTCATTTTTCTCAATTTTATGAATCTCCACGTACCAATCAGCAAATGTAGTCCATGTGAAATCTCGTAATTCCTCACCAGCTTGGGAGAGTCTATAATTTTCGATATGTTGAGTCACAGATGAAATTGTTTGCGATAGTCGTGACATAATCCAAGCATCTGCAGGAGAGTTTATGGATACGTCAGAGGTTTCTTTAATGTCTTGTGTTGTGATATAACGTCCAATATTCCATAGTTTGTTGGAGAAATTTCTATAACTTTCAATTTTTTTCTCGGACATCTTCGCGTCATTACCAGGAGTTGAGCCGATCATAAGTGATAGTCGAACTGCATCTGTACCATACTTTTTATTTACATCCATTGGGTTGATGACATTTCCAATTGATTTACTCATTTTGCGACCTTTTTCGTCACGGACAAGCCCATGGAGGTATACTGTTTTGAAAGGAACTTCGCCATCAAGAATATAACGTGTCATAAGAATCATACGCGCAACCCAAAAGAATAAAATGTCATATCCAGTCTCTAAGAGATTAGTTGAATGGTATGTTAAAAAGTCATCAGTTTGTTCTGGCCAACCAAGAGTGGAGAATGTCCACAAACCAGATGAAAACCATGTATCGAGTGTATCAGGGTCTTGCTTTACCTCACCATCGCAATGCGGACAACTTATAATATCATCTGTGCTAACAATAGGCTGAGTACATTTTTCATTTTCATCTGCATTCTGACAATACCACACAGGTATTTGGTGACCATACCAGATTTGACGTGAAATGCACCAATCACGTAAATTATCAATCCAATGAAAATAAGTTTTTTCAAATTGTTCTGGAATAATATCAATAAGATTATCTCTTACGGCACTTTGCATCAATATTTTTAATGTTGTTTTTTTACCATTTTGTTCAAATTCTTTATTCACATCAATCCACCATTGTTTTTTAATTTGAGGTTCTATCGTGCCTCCTGTACGTTCTGCTGTTGCAATATTGTGTACATAGTCATCTTCCAATTTTACAAGTAATCCCTTTTCATCTAATTTATCAATAATATTTTGGCGTGCATCAGTAATAGGTTGACCAGCAAATTCACCAGCAATTTCTAAAAGAGTACCATCAAAATCTATAATCTGTTCATAATCAAGGTTGTGACGTGTTGCGATATCAAAGTCGGTATTGTCATGCCATGGTGTAATGGTCATAACGCCTGAACCAAAATCCATATCAATTGCCTCATCTTTAATGACAGTCGCAGTAATTTTGCCATTTATCCACTCTAATTCAATTTCTTGTTCGTGTTTGTATTCTTTGTAACGATCATCATCCGGGTGCATTACAACATATTTATCACCAAATTTTGTTTCTGGTCGTGATGTTCCGATAACAAAAGGTCCATATTGAAGGTAATAAAATTTTGCAACTTCTTCCTTATAGATTACTTCATCATCAGATACTGTAGTTTTGCCAATAGGGTCCCAATTTACAATGCGAGCACCTTGATAAATGAGATTATCATCATACATTTTTTTGAACGCTGTCCGTACTGCGTGAGAACGTTTTTCATCAAGTGTAAAAGCTTCGCGTGACCAATCAAGCGAGGACCCCATCTTTTTTGATTGATTTACAATTGTGTCGTGTGAATCTTGTGCAAAAACGTCAACACGTTTCAGAAATTCTTTACGTCCCAGATCATATCGTGTTTTATTTTCTTCTTCTTTTAGAATTTTTTCTACTTTGCTTTGTGTAGCGATTGCAGCATGATCTGTGCCAGGGATCCATAGAGTTCGTTTGCCTTGCATGCGGTTAAACCGTACAATAGTATCTTCAATTGCAAGCATTGCAGCATGACCTATGTGGAGTGTGCCAGTTACATTTGGTGGTGGCAGGACAATTGAAAAAGTTTCTGCGTCCGCATCTGTGATACCTTTTTCAATACATACATCAGGATTAAAAAAACCAGAATCTTCCCACATTTTATAAATGTCATCTTCTGTTTTTTGAGGATCGTATTGTTTTGATAATTCTTTCATAAAAAACGCATATTTAAAGTATTGTAATATACACAAGCATAGCAACAAAAAACGTTTTTTTCAAGACTTCATATATAGTTGACTTACAGGTCGTTATTTGGATTACATTTGCAAGTTGGCTTTTGCCTCTACGGTTTTCCAGCCATTGGCAAGATTATCTTTTTCTTTTTGTGAGATTGTATTGTATCTGTAATGCGCAGCAGCTCCGATCATTGCTGCGTTGTCGAGGCAGTATTCCATTTTTGGTGCAAAAAATTGTACATCAGAAAAGTTTGTTTCGATTTCTTGTTGCAGTTTTTCACGTAGTTGTGTGTTTGCGCTGACACCTCCAGCGAGAAGTACGCTCTGCACATTGTATGTTTCAGTAGCTCCAAGTGTTTTTTTGGTAAGAATTTCTACGGTTGCTGTTTGAAATGCGTGAGCGACGGCATCAATGAAGTCTTGTGGTAAATCTGCATCATCAGGTAAATTATTTTCTTTGCGATAATCTTTGACGAGATAAAGTGCAGCGGTTTTGATACCAGAAAAAGAAAAATTGTAATCGCCACTATTCTTCATCGGTTGTGGGAGCGTGATATTATTTTCTTTTTTCGTTTGTTCAAATATCTTAGCACGCTGGGAAATAATCGGTCCACCAGGATATCCAAGTCCCAAGATACGAGCTACTTTATCAAATGCTTCACCAACAGCGTCATCTTGTGTCTGACCAACAATTTCATATTGACAATGGTTAGCCATGAGAACAAGTTGTGTGTGTCCACCAGAAACAACGAGTGCAAGGGCAGGGAATAGAATATCTTTTTTTTGTTCAATCCAATTTGCATAAATATGTCCTTCAATGTGATGGACGCCCATGAGAGGTTTGTGCCATGCGTATGCAAGTGACTTGGCGACACTTACACCAGACAAAAGTGCGGGGATGAGCCCAGGTGCATGTGTGACTGCGATTAGGTCCATGTCATCTTTTGTTGTACGAGCAGTTTCAAGTGCTTCTGTGAGCACAGGAATAATATTTTTGGTGTGTTCACGTGCAGCGAGGTTTGGCACGACGCCACCCCACTGTGCGTGGAGTTCTACTTGAGAAGAAATTATGTTTGATTGTATGGTGACAATAGAGGCCTCTATAGGTACCTCTATAGAGGTACCTATAATAGACACAGCAGTTTCGTCACAGGATGTTTCAATAGCAAGGATATTCATACATAGTGCTTTATACTTTTAACGTTATACTTTATACTAATACTACGAAGTTTAAATGGTTTTGGCAATGGGTAATATGGACAAAAAAGAACAAAAGATGAAATGTGACGAAACAATGGAAGATAATGATATTATTGTGCATGTACAAGATGGCGAGAGTGATTGTTTTGATATTATCATCATGCGGTATGAGCAAAAGCTATTTTGTTATGTAATGCGTTTTGTCAGTAATCCAGATGAAGCACGAGATATTGTACAAAATGTTTTTATAAAAGCACTAAATCATATTGATTCTTTTGACATAGAAAAGAAATTTTCATCATGGATTTACCGCATTGCACACAATGAATCAATGAATTGGTTAACGCGGGGTAAACAAAAAAATACTGTATCGATAGATGATGTATGTTCTGTGCAGGATAAAATAGAATTATCAGATACAACAAGCACAACACTTGATGAATGGTTTCAAATCGAATTACGCGATGAACTTCATGATGCTGTAGCACAATTACCAAAACAATATGCACAAGTTATCACCTTGCACTATTTTGAAGACAAGTCATATAAAGAAATCAGTGAAATAATAGGCAAACCCACAAGCAGTGTCGGCACACTTCTCAGGCGTGCAAAAAAAAGATTATTGCTCATTGTGGTTGAGTCAGACAAGTTTTAGAAATACATATTTAAATTAGTATTTAAATATGTATTTTATCAAAACTAAACAAAAAACATCTCAAAAAATGAGATGTTTTTGTAAAATGTAGTCCGACGGGGAATCCCATCCGAAGGATGGTCAGCCTTTGGCTGGGAACCCTAGATCTAAAGATGCTTGTATACAAAAAGTGTGGGTAACTTTGATTGTAGTCCGACGGGGAATCGAACCCCGGTTACCAGGATGAAAACCTGGCGTCCTAACCACTAGACGACCGGACCATAATGGTCATAATAATTCTAAGCGCTTGAACAAATCTTCTTTTGCTGCTGCATTTTTTTTGAGATTGATTTCTCGTTTGCGTGCAAGGCTGTCTATATTGTACGCCTCATAATAGATCAATTCAAATGGTGTGAGGTGTTTTATAGACTTTGTCTTTCCGCCGTTATGTTCCTGTATGCGCTTACGTAAATTCGACGTATAACCAATGTAGTGATATTTCTTTTTAGTACTTCGAATTACGTAAACGTAGAACATAAAACTGTCTTAAATTGTTGAGCGTCTCACCCGAAGGGTGATCAACCTTCGGTTGGCTAACCACTAGACGACCGGACCGTGGTGGTATTGACACAGTAATATCTATTATACATAAAAATTTTCAAAATGCAAGACTTATTCATTGCTTGTTGTTGTACAATATTATGCAAAAATGGTATTATTATAAAATATAAATAAATAAAAAAATATGAAAATAAATCTCAAAGGATTTTTTAGTGTTCTCGCATGTGTTTTCGTGTTATTTGTTGTAATAAATGATGTCAGCGCAGCACAACAGAGTGGTGGTCAAAATATTGGAGTGACCGTTGATAATGGTCCGGTTGTTGTACCGGAAACGCCTGTGATTATTCGTTCACAAAACATTGGTACTAACACACTGGATCTTGTTGTAAAAGTTGGAGATGGGTTTGCATCAGAAACATTGGATTTTGTTGTAACAGTGACAAATGTTTTTACAGGAGATGTGACAAATATAAATTTTACACAAAGTACAAATGTTGATGCACAGAGCATATTAGCCATGTCGGGATTAGACCCTGGAACGGAATATCAATTTACTGTACGATATGCACGGCCTGGTGATGTATATAGTGCAGAGTCAAACATCCATACTGCTGTAACAATAATTGAATCACCGGTATTAAATTCTATAGATAATATTACTACTGATTCTGCAGATTTGGATGTTATTATAGATCCAGATTTAATCGGAAAAACAATGGATTTTATTGTGGAGGTTAAAAATGAATCTGGTGATGTATATACAATACAGATAACAAAATATATTACATCTTCACATGTGACAATCAATGTTGATGGTCTTGATTCTGATACTGGATATACATTCAAAGTAAAATATGCACACGAAAATACAACATATTTTAGTGGGTATTCTAATGAAAAATCATTCACAACAGAATCTGAATCTGGCACAGAGACTCCAGATAAGCCAGTTATTGAAGATATTATTAATATTACAACTAGTTCATTAGATCTCGTTGTAAAAACAAAAGATCATGAAAATGAAAATCTTGATTTTGTGGTGCGTGTAACAAATATTGCAACAGGTGCTACATTTACTATTGACTTCAGTGAGAAGACTTCTGGTGACGGTATAGTTTTACTCGGCATTGGCGGTCTTGAGCCTGGCACAGAGTATGAATTTAAAGTCAGATATGCACTCAAAGATGAATCCACGTATAGCAGTTATTCAAATTCGAGAGATGCACGCACAAGGTATGTGAGTGCAGATGGAGAGGCAATAATTTGTTATAATGATGCAACGATTACGGTTGCACAGTCTGACGTGCAGTATTATCTTGACCGTGGAGCTAGTACAGGGGAATGTAATATTGTTGGGCGTAAAATAAATGTGTGTCACAATGGGCAAACAATTTTAATTGATGAGTCTGCATTACAGGCACATTTGAATCAGGGGTATAGCATCGGAAAATGTGTAGAAAATGTTATGGGTGGTGGCACAGATGTTGATGGCACAAATGATGAGACAACAGAATTCCAAAGTGCAATGATTTCAATAGGGGATAGTAATGGTTTTAAATTAGCTTCTGTATTTGGTGCAGCAGCAGGTGCAATCGCTCTGATATCAGCTCTTGCAATGCCAATTCTTTCTGCAATGCCAGGATCTCTTAGTGGAACAATCTTTTTAAAGATCATTGAACTTTTTGGTATTATAGGTAAGCGCAAAGAAGATCAAAATTGGGGAGTTGTATTTGATTCTGATACGCGAATGCCTCTTATTGCAGTTAAAATCGTTCTTTTTGATGAATTTGGTAAAGAATTAGCAACGACATATTCCAATAGAGACGGCCGATTTGGATTTTTGGCTAAGCCAGGGACTTATATGATTCATGTATTTAAAAGAGGATATACATTATTTACAGATAAAACGCATGATCAATTATATGGAAATGTTTATGATGGAAAAAATATCACAGTAGATTCTGATAATGTGATTTTGATAAATCTTTCTATGAAATCAGATAATATGAATTGGCAAGAATATTCTGGCAAGAGAATAAAACAGTATAAAACACTTATATTTATGAACTATTTATTTTTTGCACTGTATGTTTTTGGATTTGGTGCAACGATTATCATAACATTCTTTTATCCTACAACATTTAATTTTATTGTTTTGAGTATCTATATTGTATTATTTGCTTATCGACTATTACATAAAAAGAAAAAATATGGTTCGATTGAGACAGGTGTCGGAGAGCCAGTACCTTTTGCAGTTGTTAATCTATATGAGCAAGACTCAAAGGAAAAGCATAATTTTGCGGTTACAGATGCAATCGGGAAATATTATCTCTTGGCAGATAATGGCTCATATGATCTAAAGGCAAAGGGTCAGCCAGTTAGTGGTGTACAATTTGAAAAATATGGTGATGTGGATGTAAATGATGGTGTTGTGCGAAAAGACATTGTTGTCTAAATAAAGGAAAACAAAAAACAGACTGCATATAAACAGTCTGTTTTTATATTGTTACATTATTATTTTGGGATACGTAGAGTTGCGTTTTTGGATAATGCTACATTTGTTTTTGTAATTGCTGGGTTTAAATCATGTAATTTTGTGATGTTAATAGAATATTTTTTTGCAATGTCGCCTAGTGTTGCTGGGCGCTGTAGTGGAAAATCTAACACGAGATTTTGTCCAGACCTTATGGCATGTTCATTTTTTAGTTTATTTGAACGCACAAACATTGATTTTAATAATGCGGTGGATTGTGCGCACTGAGGATGTTGTTTTTTCAATCGCTGGATTACTTTTGTAAGATTGTCGCCACTTTGTACTGTGTACGCAAAGTGCGTGATATTTGTTCGAGGCGGTTCGATTTCTTTGTAATATTTTTTGGCGTTTATGAATTGTTTGTCCAGTGTGTTTTGTTGCATGACATCGTGAATTGCAAAAAACTTATCTGGATAGTTAATGTTCTCGTGAAAAAAACTGATTGATTCCAATATTTTTTTTATACGATGGGATTGATCTAGCGGTGGTAATTTTAATTTTTGACCAATTTTAATATCAGTTGATGTTAAATTATTGTTATTTTTAATATCCTCAATGCTTATATTATATTTATTTGCGATGTCACTCAGTGTATCGCCAGACTTAGTAACATGAACATTCTCCGTTACTTCATTTTGTATTTTTTGATTGATCTCACTTTCAAGCCATGTGTCAAATCCATCAATTGTTATTTTGGTGCGTTTTTGGGGTAATTTTAATGATTTGCCAACTTTCAATTTTCGTACAGCTTTATCTGATAAAGTTTGTTCGCCCCAATTAGCCCGTCGCAGTAGTATGACAGATGTGTTGTGTGCTTGTGCGATTGTATACAATGAGTCACCTTTTTGTACCACATGTTCATCATCACGAAATGTAATTTCTGCTTTGTTATCTTGTTCTATGATATATTTGTCATATTTATTTACGAATCCACCGTTATAAGCTAATAATGCAAGTCGCCATGCCTCCTCATTTTCAGAGTCGTCATCAGTGTTACCTCCAAATTTCTCAAATTTCTTTTTGAGATATTTTGCACATAATTCTGCGCTTTTGATAGGGTCACGACGTTCATCATAGGTTTCTTCTGTTCTCAGATCATAATCATGGGCTGTGTCTTCAATAATTTGGTATGGTCCAACTGCAGCCTTGTGTGATGTAGCCTTCATATCAAAATGTGATTCGGCAATTGCGAGATATATATACTTCTGAGGCACGCCATGTTCTGCAAAAATTTTTTTAATTTCAGCGATCCAAGGTTGCATTCGCTCAAGTCCTGCTACAAGGCCATCTTTATAATTGATGCTGTCAGTGCGGTATTCATATCTCCAATGTGTATAAATTGCACTGCGTGTATCTTTGTCGAGAGTAATCGTGTCACCAGCTTCAAGTTGCTCGGTAAATGTCTTGCCGATACTATCAATATCTGACCTTTCAATATTTTGTTGTCGTTCAGTCGGTTCGTTCTCTCGAATAATTTTTTCAAGTTTTTCATCTAAATGTGCAAGTTCTTCGTCCGTTGGAAAGTTATCTTTTTTATTATCAGAGATAGGAATTTGTTTTGCTAGTACTCCTGCTGCAAGAATTGCGCCCACTTTTAAGATATCACGACGTGTAAATTTTTTTTGAGGTTTTTCGGGACGACGTTTTTGTGGAGCGTCTTTTTTTGGGGAGATGCTTTCAAATGTATTCATAGTTGTATTATACATCAAAAATGGTATATACTAAACATTATGGATGGAGAATTGGTTATACAATTTTTGACAAATTATGGATACATTATCATGGTTCCACTCATGATGGTAATTGGTCCAGTAGTTTCTGTCGTTGCAGCGTTTATGGCTTCGATGGGTATTTTTAATGTTTATGTTGTTTTTATTATTTCATTTGTTGCAGGAATGATCGGAGATGTATTGTTGTATGGTGCTGGTCGAAAATGGGGGATGAGGGCTGTATATCGTATCAATGGACGATTTGGTGTAACGGAAAGTGCTGTTTTAAAAATGGAAAAAGCATTTGAAGCACACGGAGGAAAATTAATTATTGCCGTGAAGTCGACAACAGGATTGTGTTGGGTTACATTTATTGCGGCTGGTATTGTGAAAATGCCGTTTTGGCGGTTTTTTATGTATACGATCATTGGCGGTTTTGTGTGGAGTGGCTTTTTGGTAATTGTTGGATACTTTTTTGGATATATGTATAAGCAAATTGTACAATACATTTCTTTTGCTGGATGGATATTAGCAGCACTGCTCATTGGAGCACTTGTTGTATGGTACAAACATGATAAAGAAAAATCTCAAAAAATATTACAAAATATGGGCACAATATCAGTTGCACAAAATGAAAAAAGCCGTTAGAATGGTATAAGAGAATAAGGGGGTATTTTTGTGGTTTTTACGTTAAATTATTTATGGAACAATACGTTCAAAGATTACATAGTCTGACAATTAAAAGAGGAAGAGTTTTGCCAAACGAGATGGTAAATCGATATTACGCGGATTTGAATATTGTCAATAAACCATTTCATCTCAAGGGCACATCTGATACATGTGTTGTTTTGGTGCATGGTTGGACTTCTACGCCATATGAAATGCGTGTACTTGGAAGTCAATTAAATGCAGAAGGCTTTGCAGTTGATGCGCCACTTTTGTCTGGACATGGTACGCGACCAGAACATCTCGAACATGTTACGTGGGAACAATGGGAAAAAGATGTAGAAAAAGCATATAAACGTGTAAAAAAACAATACAAAAAAGTGTATATTGGTGGCATGTCTATGGGTGGCAATCTTGCACTGCATGTGGCAGCAAATAATGCAGATGTTGATGGTCTAATATTGATGAGCACACCATATACAATGAAGCATGAAAAAGCTGGTTTATGTGCAGCACGGGTTATGAATAAATTTACAAGTTACAAAAAGAAATATTATCCACGTATATTAAATCCACAGCCAAGCATTACGCAACTTATTTCGTATCAGCGGTATCCTATCAGTAGTGCTTTTGAAGCTTTTGATGTCATTAAGCAGTCACATGAAAAGCTACCGGATATTACACAGCCAACATTTTTGATCCAACCAGAGAGAGATCACCTTGTGTCACGTAGTAGTATTTATGATATTTATGGACGTATTGCGTCGGAGAAAAAAGAGATACGTGTTATACAAAAAGCGAGTCATAATTTTATGGGAAATGGAAAGCATAGGGAAGTATTTGATAGTGTTGTCGATTTCGTAAAACAAAATTAAAAATAAAACAGAGAATTTGTATAGTATATACAAATTTTTT
>JAOZUJ010000007.1:18531-21103 GCA_029938745.1 Candidatus Moraniibacteriota bacterium | reverse complement strand
CCATCACGCAAATGTTCAATATGTGTTTTATGATACGCATCCAGTCTTTTAATATATTCTGCAAATCCTTCTTTTGCAAAAGATAATTTCGGCTCTCCAATTGTAATTATTTTTAATTTCATATAAATATTATATCATCAAAAGCAAAAGACACCATGTTTCAGGTGTCTTTTTTTAAACTATTTTTTTGATAAAAATTTTGATTCCTGCCTGCCGGTAACGTCCCTTGCATCTTCGATTGCGATGATCTGACTGTAATAAATATTTACAGTACCAATCCATCGTGACACACTTTCTGGTGAATGTGACGCACAACTGCCACCACATTTCCATGGATACACAATTTTTGCTGGTGTATCGCTGTTGGTGTTATGTACGAAATGTCCTAATCGATTTGCAATTGCATCAACTGCTTCTTCACGTGATCCAAAACATGCATATCCCATCGCTTGTCCGCGTGTCCCACTCGTTTTGTATCCCCAATAATTATAGCAATCAATTCCTGCTTTAGATGGTGATCGCAATCCTAATTGACTTTCAATATTTGCAATACCCACAATGAGTGCTGCAACTCTTTGATCTTTCTGTGCAATATGCTCCGCCATATATTCCATTGGTGACCCTTCAAGGATCATCGCAATTTCTTGCGCCATCACATCTTGCTCGTTCTCCATGATCTTTCCTTCATAACTCAATTGAACACAGTCATCATCAATATCAATAAGTGAATTCTCTATCGCATCTTCTCCTAAAAGATCTTTACTCAGTACGCATGCGTTATATCGCTGTGCATTTTCTGTAACAACTGGTTTTTCTTCTTGTGAAGAAACTGCACCAGCAAAATAGAAACTTCCAGCAACTACGACTATAAGTCCTGTGAGTACAAAATATGTATGCTTTTTTGTAAAAGACCGTATTTTATGTAGTGATGACAATATCATCTTTGGCGCCTCTACACGTAGACGCTTGATCGGTGACGGTTCGTCATTAATAATCATGAACATGTTTTACGAATAAAATTACTTGACCTCGCCACAACCTTCAAAAGCAATAGCGAGTTTACCACGCCGTAACTCCAAAGAGCGGTGCGGGCTACTTTACTACATAATTTTTACCTCAGTAGTAAAATAAAGAAGTGTGTAAAAATTACACACATAGATACGAGTATACTCCTATGAGAAAATTTGTCAATAGTCATAAAAATCCCTTGTTTAAGGGATTTTTATGACTATCTTTTTGAAATTATTTATCTCTTTCTCCAATCTTTGATCTCCAAAACACCTCTTCCTTTATCCTCAATAGTGATCTTTTGTTTCTCTTTCCAACCATACTTATCAATTACTTCTTTTGGAATATTAACAGAGTAACTATATTCACTTTTTTTGCTTAATTTTCTTACGATCTTTGTCATAATATTATTATTTATAAATAGAGTACTCTATAGGGTACTCTATAGAGTCCCCTAAATGATACTATGCAACTACAAAATCCATTAATAATGGATTTTGTGTCTATTTTGAATTGTCCGATAATTTTGTATAGTATGTGTCTATCACATTGATCCAGCGATTTACACTTTCTGTCGAATGCGTATCACAACTACTTCCACACTTCCACACAATAAGCCTTTCTGCTGTTGTCCGATCGTATTCATAAATAAGCTCATGGATACGCTTCCCAACAGTCTCAACTGCATCTTTGCGACTATTGAAACATGTGTGTCCACCAGAACCCATCAATTTTCGCTGACTACGATATCCCCAATAGTTATAACAATCTTGCCCATTGAGCACCGGCACGCGCTTCCCCCAAGCACTCTCTTGCTTTGCCATTGCAATTAAATATTTTGCAACCTCTGGATCTTGTTTTAAAATATGTGGTAACATTTTCTCTATTGGATAACCTTCAACAAGTGCATACGCCTCACGTTCCAAGGAATATTCACTTTCTTCTTCTGTTTTTTCTTCATCGCCTTCATCATCTTTTTCGGTAGCGCTATCCATAGACTTCACATCTGTTATTTCTTCCTGCTCCTTCACGCTATCATCACCTTGCATATCAACAGATGTATTTTTTTTCTGCACACTATCCATTGCAACACTTTCTTCTTTTTCATTTTCTATAATTTTTACTGGAGTTTCTTCTGTTTTATCATCCTCTTCAACATCAGCAGATTCTTCATCTTTTTCTGTATTAGATTTTTCTTCCACCTCTTTTTCCATAATCTCATCTCCACCTTCTTGCACAATCAATTCAGCAACCTTGTCATTTGTACCACTTACAGCTTCTTCTACACCTTTTGCAAATGCGCTTTGACCAAGGTTTTTGTAGATCATACTCATCGAAACCATACCAAAAAGCACTGCACCAGCAAGTGACACTTGCCACATACGTATCGGAGACATATCAAGCTTCAGTGCTGTACGAAACGACGATGCAATATCTTTTGTATTGTTCAGTTCTGACACAATTTGATTTTGTTGCACCTCACTCGCAGAATATGTTTTTACATAGCGAACATGCACACTATCAAAATTCCCACGTGAATCCACGTAGTCATGACTGTGATCTT
>JAOZUJ010000007.1:0-18431 GCA_029938745.1 Candidatus Moraniibacteriota bacterium | reverse complement strand
ACATGCACACTATCAAAATTCCCACGTGAATCCACGTAGTCATGACTGTGATCTTTTTTATATTGTTTCTTGGGTAAAGTATATTTACGAGAATCTTCTGTAACAAAAAAATCTGTACGCCCACCTCTGCGGAGTAAAGTTTGTGTATTATTTTGATGATTGTGTTTTATGACTGTATTTAATTCTGATATCTGAGGACGATTTAATTTGGGTTTTTTGACTAGCACAATATCACCAAGTTGTCTCTTATTTTGTATTTTTTTCACCCGTCTTTGATGTTTAAGTGAATGCTTAGATTCAATATCCATACAAAAGATATTATACCACACTTATAGCAAAAATGTTAATTTTCTGTCTTTTTCCCCTTATAACTTGAGATAAGTAGTACAATACCTGCGCCAAGCATAATAAAAGACAATATTTGTCCCATAGTAATACTAGCAAAAATAAAACCAAGGTGCGCATCTGGTGCACGAAAAAATTCCACACCAAACCGCGTTAATGAATACCCTATTAAATACAATGCACTCATCACGCCACGTGGCAAGCCACGATTACGCACACTCCACAATATTACAAACAAAATAAGCCCTTCAAAAAAAGCTTCATATAATTGTGATGGATGTCGCAAAAACACATCATCATTAAAATACATGCCCACAGGAGATTGTGTTATGCGACCAACAAGCTCAGCATTAAAAAAATTACCAATTCGCCCAAACATATATCCGAGTGAGGCGGCTGGTACAATAAAGTCAAATAAATCTAAAATATTTTTTTTCTTTTTTCTTGCTGTCCACATTAGTGCGATCACTACGCCAATCACACCTCCATGATAACTCATCCCATAGATACCCACCCACTCCCCTGTTGCAAAATTATATGGTGAAATAATTTGCAATGGATGTGCAAGATAATATGGCAGATCATAAAATATCACATACCCCAATCGTCCGCCAATCAGTGCGCCAATCAGTGCATTTGCTGTAACATCTTGAATAAAATTTTTATCGTACGAACCCTCACCTTTTTTAACACGCCACAACAGTAAAAAATATGTGGCAGCAAACGCAGCAATCCACATCAAAGAATACCAATGAACAGATAGACTGCCAACTGAAAAAGCAACTGGATTGATAAATTCTGGTATATGCTGATAAAAATCGATCATGCTATTATATTACAAAAATATTATGCATTAAATTTTTGTAATTGTTCTTTGAATTCCAATGCGTAGATCTTCCACATTGCAAGCATTAGTGCAACAACGATCGGACCAACAATAAACCCGATGAGACCAAATAATTTCAAACCACCAATTGTTGCAAAAAACACTGCAAGAGAATGCATCTGCACATCCTTGCCAACAAGCTTCGGTCGCAAAACATTATCAATTGTTGAAACAAATATACCGACAATAAAAAGGAATATTGCCTGCCACACATTACCAAGTAAAAACATGATAATTGCCGCTGGAAAAATAACAAGTCCTGCTCCAACAGCTGGAATCACACCTAAAACAACCATGATCACTGTCCACAAGATCGGTGACGTCACACCAGCAATTGCAAATGCTATACCACCAATTGTTCCTTGTATAAATCCAATTACTACAGTACCTTTTAATGTTGCACGTGTCATTGATGTAAATTCATTAACAAGCTCTCGTTCATGTGAATTGCGCATTGGACTTAAGTTCATAATTTTTGATATGATCTTTTTGCCATCCATAAAGAAATAGAACAATGTAAAGAACATGACAAAAATTGATATCACACCATTAATGATGCCTTGATATGCAGTGTGCACAAAAGTAAGTGAACTATTTGCAACATTCTTGATAATATTACCAAGCTCTGGACCACTCATATATACTTCTGCACGCTCTAATATAATGTCAGAAAATGGTGCATTCGCAACAATATGCAAAACCTTTTGCACTGACTGCTGTACCGTTGAATCATTTGCCGTGCTTTTTGCCACAGTATCAGATACTTCATTAAATACTAAGCCGCCCACAAAAATAATCGGTATAATAATTGTGATCGTCACAACCAGCAACATCAGAGCAGATGCCACAGATGCGCTGCCAATTTTTTTGAATAAAAAATTATACGGCTTTGCAAAAATAAGTGCAATAAGTGCCGCCATAAAAATTGCACCCATAAACGGCTTTACAAGCAAAAAACCAGCAACACTAACAATTACCAACAAGATAATAAAAAAGTATATATTTAAATTTTTTATGAACATAATATTAATAAAATGATTATACTTGTACTCTAGCAGTGCTTTGTAATTATGTAAAATGCTACCACCTTATATTGTCTTTTTTTTGTGTATAAATAAAATGCCTTTGCTTACTTCAAATATGAACATTTCAATAAATGTTATTGTAACGATTGCTACAATAATTGGCGTCTCCAGTGACACTGTACCTAAAAATTTCATCAATACAGGAACATACAATGTCGCAACCAATAATACAAATGAAATTAGTACTGCAATATTAATATATTTATTGTTAAAAATGTCTTTACGAAAAGCATACCGACGAAAACTCCGTACCACATAAACAAGCATGAGAGAATCAAATGCTATAAGCACAAATGTGGCTGTTCGAGCAATATCAATATTTTGTGTTAAATGTTGTAAAATCCAAAAGAGAAAGACTGCGGAAATACCAGAAACAAGAAATACTATGATCATAAATTTTTTATACATAGGTGATATGATAGGATCTTTTGCATTACGAGGAGGCTCATCCATAAGACCTTTACTATCATATTCTGTGGTCAGTGCGATGTTTGGAAAACTATCTTCTATCATATTGATCCATAATACTTGCAATGGTAGCAATGGTAACGGCCATCCAAATAGCATCGCAACAAAAAAGAGAAGCAGTGCAGAAAAATTATCAGCCGTGAGATATATCAAAATTCTTCTAATATTTTCATAAATAACACGACCTTGTTCAATGGATTTGATAATTGTAGTAAAACTACTGTCCAGTAGCACAATATCTGATACTTCCTTTGCAATATCTGTGCCATTACCCACACTAATACCAACATCAGATGCCTTAAGTGCTGGTGCATCATTAATCCCATCTCCAACCATTGCAACAATCTCACCATTTGCTTGCAGTGCACGCACAATTCGGATCTTGTGCTCTGGCAAAACGCGTGCAAATATTTCTGCATTTTTTACAATTTTTTGCATTTCACCATCACTGAGATCATCTAACTCCATACCAATGTAAATATTTTTCTTTGCAACATTATGTCCCAGTTCCGCCATTATAGAACGAGCTGTTACTGCATGATCTCCTGTAATCACGATAAGCCGAATCCCTGCATTTTCTGCTTTTTGTAACGACTCTTCAACATCACTGCGCAATGGATCATTGAGTGCAATATAACCAACAAGCGACATGCTATTATATCTTTCTTCTTTGTCTAATCGATCAAATGTATCTTGTGTTAATACCCTTTCACTGCACGCAAGAACTCGTAAACCCCTACTTGTCAATTTCTCAAATGTTTGTTTTAATTTTATTCCCTCATCTGAATTAATCGGCATACGCACATCATTTACATCAATATGCGACACACGTGAAAGTACCTGCTCAGGTGCACCAAGCATCATAATATGCACTTTATCATCAGAAATTTTGTGGACACGTATTGCATATTTTTTCCCTGAATTGAATATTTCTTGATCAATTAAAGCATTCTCTCTACGAAATTTTTCACTGTCAATCCCTAATTGTACGCCCGCAAGTAACAACGCCTTATCCGTTGATCTTCCGTGTACAATTATTTGCGACAATTCATCATTTGGATTTTCAATATATGCATCATTTACAACTGCAGCAATTGTTACTGCCTTCATATGTCCAATGAGATCATCGCTACCCATGCATGTATCATCAACACATCCATTAAAATCAAATAATTCATTTGCACCAGTTAATATATGACTCACATGCATTTCGCCTTTGGTAAGTGTGCCTGTTTTATCAGAGCAAATCGTTGTAATTGCACCCATTGTTTCACTTGCATTCAATTTTCGCACAAGTGCTTTTTGCTTTGCAAGTCGTCGCATGCCAAAAATAAGAACAATAGTAATAGCTGGCAAGAGACCCTCTGGTATTGCACTGACAATTAATGCTGTCGATGTAATAAAAATATCTTGCGCGGATTCTCCTCTCCAAATACCCAGAGCGGCAAATACCACAACCGCAGCAAAAACAATAGCTCCTATAATTTTTGAAAAATATGTGAATTTTTGTTGCAATGGTGTTTGTGGCTCTTCTGTATTTTTAACAAAATTTGAGATTTTGCCAATCTCTGTATCAACACCTGTTGCAGTAACAATATAAATACCATGACCTTGTGTCACACTTGTACCCGCAAAAACCATATTATTTTGATCTGAAATAATCGTTCCTTCATCAATAATATTTGTTTTTTTGACTACATCACTCCATTCACCTGTGAGTGTTGATTCATTTATTTGCAAATCAGCTATCTCAATAATACGACCATCAGCCGTAATTCTATCACCAGACATCAAATCCACAATATCACCAATCGCTATATCCTCTGCTAAAATTTTCTTTTTTTGCCCAGAACGAATAACACGAACTGTTTGTTTTACACTATCTTGTAATTTTTTCAATGCTTCTTCTGCTTTACTTTCTTGCATAAATCCAACAACAGCATTGATAAGCACAACGATCATAATAAAAACCGCATCGATCATGTGCCCCACGAAAAATGATGCCAGTGCCGCAAACATGACAATATAGATCAATGGGTTGTTGAATTGCCGAAAAAATAAACGCGTTCGAGATAAGCCCTTTTGTTTTGGAAGTGTATTTTTCCCAAATTCCTTCAGTCGTCCAGACACCTCAAAATCACTCAATCCATTTTCAGAAGATTGCAGGTGCAATAATGAAGCACTCGATGACATTGCATAGTATGGCTTTTGTGTAAATTTTTTCATTTTTTGTTTCTTTATTTTCTATTTTTCTGTTGTGTTATTTTTATGATCCGACAACAATAACAAAATCAGCACCATATTTTTCTGTTATTTCATTAGATTCTTCATGTGTTTGTGTACCGTAATCTTCTAATACAAGTGTAGACACAGTGTCAAGTCCATCTTTTTTATCTGATGCATAATAGATTACAACACCTGAATGATCATTTTGTGCATTTTGCGCAGACTTTGTTTGATAATCTTTTGCTTTAAAATCATTTGTCACAGATCCTGCCACACCAGATTGAGCTCCTGCATTCAAAACCTGAATCGTAGTATCTGCTGGATTTACTGTAGTACCATTACCTTCTGCATCACCGCTCTCATCTGCCCCATCACCATTATTTTCTTCTGTCTCACCTTGCTCTGCACCCTCATCGGACTCTACACCACCATCTGTCATACCTTCTTGTTCACTCCCATCTGCATTCACATTTTGATCTTGCTGTTCAATCAGCGTATCAACTGATACACTTTCTTCCTGTTGCGTACCTAAAAACCATGTAATAATCCACCAACTGCCCAGTCCAACAACAATAACAACAATGGTAGTTATAACAATGAACCGTACATTAAGCTTCTTTTTTTGTGTTTGCATTTCTTCAGAATATACGTCTTCGTCGTCCTTCATCCATTCAATATCAATTGCACGTGTCGTCGGTTCTGATGCTGGCTTTGCAAGTGTGTTTTCTGGTGCCGCGTACATCACCTTTCTTTTTGGCTCTTGTGTCATATCAGTATTTTGACTTTGTGATGGCATCGTTTCATTTTGTGGTACATTTTGATTTTGTTGTTTTTGCATTTGGTCTTGTTGTTTTTGTGCTTGTTGCATAGTCGCCGCAGTCCCTGCATTTACATCCTGATTCATCTGTGAAGCTTTTTGTTGTTCTGGGACAGAACTTTGTACAGGTACCTCACCATTCACTTCATTTTTTTGCTCCATTGAGTTCACTGATTCTACTGGCTTTTCTCCTACAACTTCCTTTGCTTCTGCATCATCAGAATTTGCTGGAACACTAATTGTTTCTCCAGGAATTAAAATGTACGGCGGGTCAATTTCATTAATTTTTGCCATCTCTTTCCATGGCACACCATATGATTGTGCAATAGAGATAATATTATCTGTACTACTGACCACATATGTTCCTGTATAATTATTTTTTTCCTTCTTCTTTTTTTTACGTCCAAACATATTTTTATTTATTATATATTTATATATTAAAACACAAATGACACAAAAACAAATACCGCAGAGGATTATAAAAATTAATTGTGTTGGCCAAATAATCAATCTTATTGGTTCACTTTCTTGTTCTTGTGAATAATTATTTTGATCATTATATTGTATACGACCAACAACCTGTATTTTACCAAATCGCGGAACTGTAATATCAATCTCATGTTCCTGTTTACCATTATATACAATTATAGCATCATTACAAAAATTTACATCCTCTCCAATCCATAATGACTGTACAATTGCACAATATGTATAATTTACATCCTCTGTACCACTGTTTTTTACTACAAATTTTGTCGTATATTTATTTTGTAATCCTGCATTAATCCACTGGCCTACATCAAAAATATTATTCACTCTTTGTACTGCAAATCTATGCAATGCAAGTTGCGCAATATTTTTATCTGGCACATGATACGTCATTTCAGCACTACCAACAACTTCCTCAACATTATTTAAATCTGTTACTACGAATTTTGCGTTGTGATCAGTTTCACCAGTTGCTATATCAATCACTGTTGGAATTTCAAATTTTTCTTTTGCTTCCAATGTGATATTTATACTATCACTTCCAGCACACCACGCCTGCACATCAACATTTTCATTATTTTTCTTACAAAATAAAACGATATTATTATCATTTTGTTGTAGTTGTTCTGCATAAACTGTATCTAGCTCATCTGTAAAAAATCGCGTTTGACCTGCAAGACTCTGTTGCGCATCACCGACGATCTTTACTCCAATATTTTGTGATTCCTCTGTTGTATTTTCTAAAACAAATATTGTATTATGTTTACTTCCTTCTGTCACATCAAATATCAGATCTTCAAATACCTCATTATATATGATTATTTTTGATTCATTCGTTTGCGCAAAAACAAAAAATGGAAATAACAACATTAATAGCAGCAGCACACCATTATACATAGGACTTCACCTCACGATTAATTACAAAATCTATGGAATAACCAATCCATCTTTATAACCCTGACCCTCTACACGTGTAATAATTTCTTCACGCGCCTCCTTGATTTGACTACCTACAAATTTATCCATAGCTGTTAATATGTGATTTTTCACAATTACTGGCATTGTATCAATTTGATCAACACTTGGCACAATACCTACGTCAAAAGTCGTTTCAACCCTGTCACTCGTCACGCCAGCACCGTGAACAATGTCACCAATATCCCATACAACTTCATTTGCACGCTCATTGAATGTTACGTCATCACCACCCTCAAAACTAACATATGTCGGCAATGGTGCACTTACTACGGTATTACCAAGATCATTATTGATATTGTCAACTGTAAGTGTAATTGTGTACACAGTCTTTTCCCCAACTTTCACTGGAACATTGCCCTCTTTATATTGTGCGTACGAATCAAATATTACCTTTGCGCCAACTGGAATTGTAAAAGCATTACTTAAAATTGTCTTGTTTTCTCTTAACTCTGATGGAATATCGTCACTATCAATTGCTGCCACTGTTGTCACAGAAAAATTATAATCATCTTGACTTTCTACGGGTAATTCCTTTAACACATTTACCGCAAATCGAACTTTTATCACATCCTTTGGATTGAGAATCTTCAATCCTGGAACATCAGATGCTTTCCATGTAATTTTCTTATTTTTTGGATCATAATCACCACCGTTATATAATTGTAAATCTACAAAATCAAGTACGACTTCTTCAAAATGTACCGATGCAATTGCATCGCGAAGTGGCATGTCACTATTATTAATAAACGTCACCTCATATTGCAACCGATCACCAGCATATGCAACACCATCATCATCATTCATTATTATTTGTTGTATGTTTATTGGAGAGCCTTTCATATATGGTGTATATTTCCCAGTAGCATACACAATATATTCAGAATCAACTTCTTGTGAGCCAACTTCTGTATGAAACATTTGCACCGTATCAGCTGGCGCAGTCAACACGCCACGTATAACAATCTTCGTTTCACTATGTGGTGCAATATTGTCAATCAACCATACATTATTATTTGTTGCAGACGGACTTGCACTTTGAAATGTAAATGTTTGTGGGCTTTTGAATATTAATTTTATATTTGATAATGCATCATTACTTGAGTTTTTTATAACAACACCAATATCAACTAGATTGCCACTTACAATTTCACTTGGAGCATTCATATCAATAGACAACGGTGATGATGTAATCTCTGTTGTTGCACGTGCCTGGACTTCATATCGCGTATTTGTACGCTCTGGTACATAACGCAATATGCCAGCAACATCATCAACAGCATTCACTGGACCTGTAAAATGACCTGCTAATGCAGCTGTCTTTTCTTCTCCGCCATTAATTTTGCCAATTGTAATAATGCCCTGATCATCACTGACACGCTTAAAGTTTTCTTGACCCTCTTCTGGTACAAAATAATCTCCAAATTGTACTATGATTTGCGCATTATCTAAATATGCACGATTATCATTATTATACGTAAAAAATATTTCTGTTAACGTATTGCTATCAATTGTTTGTGGCGCTGTTACAACAAACGAAACTCTTTCTTGCGAAAAAAAGCCTTTTTGATGTTGTACAAAAATCGCAGATACAATAACAACAACAATGGCAAATATTGTGACCACCGATCCAATAATAACCGCTTTCAAACGTGTACCAAACATCTCATCTTTGATGTGTTGCCATTTTCCCTGTTTTTTTTGTACACCATCCTCCTTGGATTGCCATACATTGTATACAGTTGTATCATGTTCTCGCTTTGCAAACTCAGATTCTTTCTGGTGCAGATCTTTTTCAACATCCTTAAGTGCCATATTTTTATTTTTATATTTAACACACTTCTTATTATAGCAGATTTTCAAAAAATTATCGCATTACCCACCGCTCAATATCCACAATGATACGCCCAAGTTGCACTTGCACATTATTATGAACGGTAACTTTTGATAATGATTGCAATCTATTGCTCTGAATAATACGCAATGCTTTGAGTGTATCTGGGTCAATATAACTTAAATATTCTTCACTCTTAAAGCAATTTTCACACAAAATACCACCACGCTGTGCACTAAATCCATTACGTGTTTCACATATTGCACCAGAGCAAGTGCAACATTTTACAATATTAAATGTATACCCTTGCAGTGCAAATAATTTTATCAAAAAAGAATTTGTGATCCATTGCATTTTTGACTGTTGCTCTGTATCTTCTTGCTTTTGTGCAATTTCATCCAATTGTGTGAGATATTGTACAAACAATGCAAAAATATTTTTGTCACAATCATTTTCACCAATTGTTGTGAGTAATACACCACGAACAATATCAACACATTTCAATGCTTCATAATTTTTATGCAGTGCAACAAAGTAATTTTCTGCAACAGCTCCCGCTAAAATTCCACGACCATAATTTTGTACGATCGTAATATGTGACAAAACAAAGTCTTCTATTTGTGAGGCTAGTTTTGCCTTTCCTTTACGCACGGCACGAGCTGGCACACGCATCAAGCCAACTTCATATGTATAAAATGTATACAATCGATCTGTTTCACCAATATCCCTTTTGTCTAATGTGATTGCATGATAATTTTGTTTCATTTTTTCATATAAATGTGTATTTCTTCTTCTTCAATTGCAAAAACTTCGTCACAATCACAGTCTATTTCATCCTCTTGTTTTTGTGTAATTTCATCAGCAAGTACTTCTTTGGATATCATGTCATTAAATTTTTCAAAAACAGCATCCATGCCCTCATACCAAACGGTAATTCTATCATCAACATGATAATCCGCACCTTTGCGCATTTGTTGAATATGACGAATAATTTCTCGTGCTCGCCCCTCCTGTTTCAATTCATCTGAGATCTCAGTATTTAATTCAATTGTAATACCATTAACCTCACCAATATTTTTTGCATCATCATCCACTGAAATATCAGACTCCACAACATTTTTTACATTCAGCTCATCTTTAATAATATTCAGAAACTTATCAGAAACCCTTAGTTTTTCTTTTTGGATTTTGAGTTCTGACAATGGTTGACGTACTTTGATTTGTGTTCGTGAACGCAATTTTAATCCCTCACTGATCACATCACGCACATTTTGCATTTGTTCACTAAGACTCTCATCAATATATTTTTTATTACTCACAGGAAAATCTTCCAAATGCACAGATTCATCATCGGTAAGGTTTCTATAAATTTCTTCTGCGATAAATGGCGTGAACGGCGCCATTACTTTTGATAGCTCGATTAACACATAATGTAGTGTTGCATACGCTGCATTTTTGTCATCATCATTTTCACTTTTCCAAAATCTTTTACGACTTCTCCGGATATACCAATTTGATAGATCATCAATAAATTTCATAATTGGCTTTGATGCATTTGGTAAATCGTATGCTTGCATATTGGTATCAACTGTCGCAATAAGTATATGTAATTGTGACATAATCCATTTGTCCAAAATATTATCCAATTTTACTGCATCATCATTTGGTTTCCATCCGTCAACATTTGCATACATCACAAAAAACGAATAACTATTCCACAATGTACCGAGTTTTCTTTGTACATCTGCAACGTCCTTATCCACTAATGTATAGTCCTCGCCATTCATAAGTGGTGAACTGATTAGCAAATAACGCAATGCATCAGAACTATATTTTTCTAACAATTCTTCTGGCGCAGTATAATTGCCATATGATTTTGACATTTTACGTCCATCATTACCGGCAATTGTCCCCGTTACAATTACATTTTTAAATGCTTCTTGACCAAAAATTCCAATAGAAACTGCATGGAGATAATAAAACCATGCACGTACTTGTCCAACATATTCCACAATAAAATCACCTGGAAAATTCGCTTCAAATTTTTCCTTGTTCTCAAATGGATAGTGAAATTGTGCAAATGGCATCGCTCCTGATTCAAACCAGCAATCCATCACTTTATCAATTCGCTTCAATTCAACACCGTCCACCTCAAACGTCACATCATCAATATATGGCAAATGATAATCATCAAGTTCTTTTCCAGACAATTCTTTTAATTCTTCATAACTACCTATCACTTTTTCAATAATTGTACCATCTTCTTTTTTACCCTGCCACACTGGTAGCGGCGTTGCCCAAAAACGATCTCGTGACAAATTCCAATCTGGTGCCGTCTCTACAATATAACGAAAACGTTTTTCTTTGATGTGATGTGGAAACCAATTAATATTCTCATTTTTTGTAAGCATTTCATCACGCTGACCTTCGATATCCATAAACCAACTTGGATGTGCTCGGTACATCAATTTTGTGTCACATCTGTGACAATGCGGATATTCGTGTTCGACATAATCAATTTTAAAAACTGTTCCATCATTTTTAAGTGTTTTTGCAATTTCCTTATTTACTTCCCATACGCTCTGTCCGCTCCATTGACCATCTGTATATAATCCATTTTCATCAACTGTATTTACAACTGGCAAATTCTCTGTGCGTGATAGTGCATAGTCATCCTCACCAAATGCTGGTGCAATATGCACAATGCCCGTACCCTCCTCTGCTCCCACAAAATCAGCTGCCACAATGCGATGTGCACCTTCCCCATGATCATCAAAAAGTGGTTTATATTTTTTGTGAACCAATTCTCCACCCTTAACTGTCCCTATTATTTTATACTCAAGCGGTTGATGTTTTTCATCTACAAACACTTTTTGGACAAGGTCTTCTGCTACAACCAACAATTCATTATTTATTTCTACTTTTGCATAAGAAAGTTCAGGACTAACAGCAAGTGCAACATTTGCAGATAATGTCCATGGCGTTGTGGTCCACGCAAGTACATACGCATCCTTTTCTCCTTCCAATTCAAACTTTACATATACGCTAGGGTCTGTGACGTCACGATAACTATTATCCATTGATACTTCTGCTTTTGAAATTGGTGTTGCGCACCGTGTACAATACAATAATACTTTTTCACCTTCATAAATTTTTCCTTTTTTATGTAACTCCTTAAATGCCCACCAGACACTTTCCATATATTCTTTGTCCATTGTTTTATAAGCACCCTTGAAATCAACCCATCGTCCTATGCGCTCTACGATATCTTCCCACTCAGTTGTTCCTTGAACCATTTCGCTATGGCATGTTTGAATATATTTTTCCAATCCAACTTTTTCCACATCACGCTTATCTTCAATGCCAAGCTTTTTTTCTACAAGATTCTCTGCTGGTAACCCATGACAATCCCATCCCCACACACGCTCAACTCGCTTACCTTTCATCGTCCAATATCGTGGCACAGCATCTTTAATAATTGATGATAATAACGTCCCATAATGTGGCACACCAGTAATAAATGGGGGTCCATCATAAAATACATATGCATCATCACTACTACGTGCATCGACAGATTTTTCAAACGTCTTATCCTCACGCCAAAAATCCATAACCCCATGTTCCATTTCACTATATTTTTTCCGCTGCTCGACTTCTTTGAAATTACTCATACTATCCAAATTAAATAAATTATAAAAATAAAAAACCTTAAAACAAACGTTTTAAGGACGACTGTCCCGGCCTTTGCATAAAGCTATGGCGGGCAAAGCGTGGTACCACCTTATTTTAGTAACTAGAAACTAGTAATTAGTAACTAGTACCCTTCATTGAAATGTCTTACGCACATTTTTACGGTGAGTTCTACCAGGTCCAATCACTAGCTACAAGTTACTGATTACTAGTTACTGATCCTTTTCTTCTCACATCCTTTTATCTCGTACAGACAAATTCAGTAGTGATTGCTACTGTCAAAGGATTTTATTATTTTATACTATTAGACTACAAGAAAACTCATTATTTTGCAACAATATCCTCATATATTTCCACTGTTTCGCGTGCTGTTTTTTCCCAATCAAAATCTTTTGCGCGCCGTAACCCTTTTTCACGAAAATTATCTCGCAATTCTTCGTCGTTTGCGAATTCCATCATCGCTTCTGCAATTTCTTTTGTATCCACAGGATTTACAAGTTTTGCAGCTCCATTTGCGATTTCTGGTGCAGAGCCAGCATTTGTAATAATTGCGGGTGTCCCAGTTGCAAATGCTTCTAAAATCGTCGTTCCAAATCCCTCATAAAGTGATGGGAGTACAAAAAATTGTGCCTGATTGAAAAGTGGCACCAATTCATCACCAATAACATAGCCACTAAATTTTACATCTTTTGCTAATTGCAGATCACGCACCATGTGTTTAATATCACTCGACAACCAGCCCGGCTTTCCTGCAACAAGTAATTGATAATCACATAATTCTCTCCGACTCTTTTTAATACGATCTTCTTTAAAAAGTGAGAAAGCATGAAGAAGTCGTGTCACATTTTTTGATGGCTCGATTGTGCCAAGAAAAAGAATATATTTTTTTGTAATACCAAATTTTTTCGGCATATTTTTTCCACTGCATTTTGTATCAGCAAAAAAACGTTTATCCAATCCTGAATAGACTACACTCGTTTTTGTATCACTTGACTGACAAATACTTTGTGCATCTTTTTTGATCGTTTCTGACACTGCGATAATGTGATCTGCTTTTTGCAACATAAATTTCTTCACGATATTCATATGCATACGTGATGTTCTCTTGTACATTTCTGGCACTTTATAAATACCAAGGTCATGTAATGTCACAACTAATTTTCCACGATATGTCGACGGAATTCTTACCTCCGTTGATGTCACGTGTAACACATCACAATTTTCTCGCGACAGAGTTGCTGAGCCAAGTATTTCATTGTAAGCACCAGGCATGTATTTTTTGTAATCAGAAAATGGATAAAATACGATTTTTGTATTTTTTCGTGTAAATTTTCGTATGTCCTTTTGTCTTACACGTGCATCAAAAAATAATACATACTCATTTTTTGTATCAATCTCAAGTAAATGTCGAATAAGTTGATATGTATAATGTCCCACACCAATTGCATCACCCTTGAGTGGATTGAGAATTGTCCGTGCATCTATTCCAATTTTCATATAATTTTTTATTAACACTTAGAATTTATACATTTGAGTACATTTCAAGAAAAAAGTGAGTAGACAACTAATGTGTATGTGTAATACTCCGAATGAAGTTTACGAACTTTTGACGAAGAAATGTGCCAAATGCGTAAGTGCTAAACGTTGTTACATTTTTTCCGGCACACGTATACCCAAAAGCATCATACCATTTTTAATAACCTGTGCTGTTGCAACTGTTACTGCCAGACGATATTCTGAAATATCTTGTTCTTCCACATCTACAATTATGTTATCTGCATAATATGAATTATACGCATGCACAAGATCTAAAAGATAATTTGCGATGTGATGCGGAGCATATTCTTTATTAGCATATTCTACAACCTCTTCAAATTGTGTAAGAATTTTTTCAACAACAATACTTCCTTCACATGCATGTATGAATGCTGGTTGCATATTATTTTTTTGTGCTTTTGCAATAACAGATTGACATCGCGCATATGTGTACTGCACATAAGGCCCTGAATCTCCATCAAAAGACAATGCCGTATCTGCATCATACACAATATTTTTTCCAGCACGTTGCTTCAAAATACTAAACTTGAGACCAGCTACAGCAATCATATTAATTGTGTCTTGTGCAACATCATTCTCCGCTCGTTCACTCATTTTTTCTGCTGCTACTTTTTGAGCATCCATAATTAATGATTCACCTGTAATAACATTTCCCTTGCGTGATGACATCTTTCCTGATGAAAGTTGCATCATGCCATGTGATATATGTTTCAATTTACCAACAAATGATTCATCAATAAGTTCCAACGCTTTTGTTACAACTTTAAAATATTCATCTTGCTCAACTGCGGTCGTAACAAGATAAACATCTGATGGATCTTTTTCTTTTTTCAAAAATGTCAATCCAAGCTCTTTTGCTTCATATGTTGGCAATCCTTGTGTTGTGATAAATACACGCTTGTGTAATCCGTATTTTTCTCCATCAAAAATAATTGCACCTTCACTCTCTTCAAAAATATCCCCCATATGTGCACGTACAATTTCTTCACCTTTTTGCCATGTTTCACTTTCAAAATAATATCGATCAAATTTTGTGCCAAGAATGTCGTAGAGTTCTTCAAATCGCTCAAGTGTTTTTATGCGTCCTGTGTTATATATTTTCATCAGTTCAGGATCACTTTCACTATATACCGCAGCATTAATTGTATCGATTTCTTTTTTCGCTTTTTCATCATCCTCTGATGCAGCATGACCATATGCATAAGCCTCTCCGATCTTATCAATATCCGTTGGATCGTATCCTAATTTTTTGAGTCCCCACAATGCCTTAGCAACATGTGGACCAACATCACCTTGATAATTTGCACGCACAACATCCGCACCAGAAAATTCAATAATGCGCGATAACGATTCTCCAATTGTATTACTCATCAAATGTCCAATATGAAATGGCTTGAATGGATTTGGCTGTGTATATTCAACAGTCACCTTTTGCCCGTGCAGAGTATCATTTTTACCATACTCATCACCTACTTTGATAATACTTTTAAGCTCTTGTGTGTGCAAATCTCTATCACATGTAAAATTAATATATCCTGGCTGCACAGCTGTAATATCTGTAATATTTTCTAATCCTTCACCACTCAATGCGCCACCAAGCTCTTGTGCAACATCAAGCGGCGATTTTTTTAATTCTTTTGCTAATAAAAAAGCAACATTTGTCGTCCAATCACCATGAGACAAATCTTTTGGTCGCTCCACCACAATTTCTGGCACATCAAATTCACTCCACACGCCATCTTTTTGTAGTTGCACAATGCTTTCTTTAATTTTTTTTCCAATTATTTTCTTCATATATTATGTACTCTATCACGCAATACCCAAAAAATAAAGGGTAACGTTACCCTAACGTTACCCCTGTTAACACTTTTTTATAATAAACAAAAAAATACACATCTAAATCAGTATTTAAATGTGTCACTTTTTTAAACATCTTTTGATTTACTTATATTTGTTCTACAATTACCATATTTGTTGTTCCCTTTTGCCCGAATGGCAAACCTGCAACAAAGACAATTTTATCATTCTTTTTTGCATATCTATTTTTTTGTACAAATTTTTTTGTTTGCGCAATTGTTTCTACAACTGTACTAAAACTATCTACAATATGTGGTCGCACGCCAAAAGTTAATTGTAAATGTCGATATGTATGACGATATGGTGTCAAAGCAACAACTGTACGTATTGGACGATACCTCGCAATTTTTCTCGCGCTAAATCCTGATTCTGTCAGTGCTACAATTGCTACTGCATGAGTATCGTGCGCAATTTGAATTGCACTGTGTGATACTGCATTTACTATGCGACTCATATGATCCTCATTGTCCTTGATCATGCGACATGTCATTTCTTGCTCCGTGCGTACAGCAATATCTGTCATCATGTTAACTGTCTCTACTGGATAATCTCCGATGGCACTCTCTGCTGAAAGCATCACTGCATCAGCACCGTCCAGAATTGCATTTGCTACATCTGTTACTTCTGCACGTGTTGGTACTGGTGTAGAGACCATTGATTCAAGCATTTGTGTTGCGACAATCACTGGCTTCCCTACAATATTACATTTCTGTACGATCATTTTTTGCAAATGTGGCACATCCGCAGCAGGCACTTCAATTGCCAGATCACCACGTGCTACCATAATTCCATCTGCTACAGAAATAATTGCATCAATATCCTCGATTGCTTCAGGTGTTTCGATTTTTGCGATAACTTTAATTGTTGATTTTTTGCGCTTGAGCATATTCTTGAGATATGTCACATCCTTTGCATTTCGCACAAATGACAATGCCATAAAATCAACATCATTTTTGATGCCAAATTCCACATCTTTTTTATCTTTTGTTGTCAGTGCACTACAACTAAGTCGCGCGCCTGGCACATTCACGCCACGACGTGATCGAATCATGCCACCAACCACAACTTTTGTTTCAATAGTTGTATCAGTTGTTTTTGTGACAATGAGCTTTTTTGTACCATCGTCAAGTAAAATTTCTTGTCCTTTTTTTACTTCTTGTGGTAATTTTCTATAATTTACAGTTACCTGGTTAGAACTTCCTAGCGTTTTTTTTGTTGTCATTATAAATTTTTGTCCTCTTTTCAATACTATGCGACCAACAGCAAAATCACCAATACGAATTTTTACGCCACCAAGATCTTGTAAAATTGCAATATCTTGCCCTGTCTTTTTTACAGCTTCTCTGATAAATGCAATACGCTGTCCATGTTCTGCATGATCGCCATGAGAAAAATTCAAACGTGCGACATTCACACCTCCTCTAATCATCTTTGATAACATCACTGGATTTTCTGACACTGGACCAATTGTTGCGACAATCTTTGTTTTTTTGAAATATTTTTGTACCATAATTTAAATATAATTATTTAAAAATTTAAAAATTCAATCTAAAATCCAAACATACGCGCAAATGGATTGTCCGCACTCTCCCCGTGTTCCACAGGAAAACCAGCACGTTGCCACGCATTGATACCATCACGAACATCGAAACAATCTCCAAATCCTGCCGTTTGCAAGATGTTACATGCAACTTGTGAACGACTCCCAGTTGCACAATAAATGAGAATTTTTTTATCTTTATCTAACTCAGTTGTACGACTTTGCAGTTCACCAAGCGGTATCAACACAGAGTTTTCAATTTTTGACATTGCATTTTCCCCACTTGTACGCACATCAAGTAAAATAGCCTCATTATCACCTTCATCAAGTAATTCTTTACACTCCTCCACAGAAACTGACGGTACATTCATAATACTGTGTTTTTACATAAAGTTAAACCAATTCTTATTATATAAAATATTTGACTCCACGTCAATAATTACTGTATATCACTAAAAAAATATCATATTTTACTTGACAAAAATAGAAATTCATGTATAATACATACAATCAAAAAGCTGTATTTTAACAGAAATAAATAACTGATTCATTGCGATTGCAATGAGTTATTACAAAAACAGGGAGAATACCATGGCAATAGTCATACCAAGTTATTTTGCACCATCTGAGAAGAAAACCAAGGCGCTGATGCAAAAGTGTCT
>JAOZUJ010000055.1 GCA_029938745.1 Candidatus Moraniibacteriota bacterium | reverse complement strand
TGTTCAAATAATTGCTTTTTACCAACAAACATTTGTTCTATCGTACTACGCTCCATATCACTTAATTCCTCCAAACCTTCTATGACTACAATTCCCTCCCTTTGTTCATTTTCGCTACTATCCTTTCCTATATGCTCTACATCTTCTGCTGTATCAGCATCACCAAAAAGATTATCAAGCGTATCTTCCAATTCACCCTCAATACCATCACTTTCACCGCTTTCTGTCACGCCATCTACATCAGATTCCCCTCCATCATTTGCTTGCACATTTTCTGTACCAAGCTCCTCTGTTACACTTTCATCACTGACATCAGCACTAAATAAATTCTCATCAACACCATCTAAATCGGCATTATCCGAAACACCCTCATCATCCAAAGATAACACATCAGCATCATCGCTTTGTTTGACAACAGGCTCTTTTTTCTGACTATTTTTTGCAGTATTTTTTTTATCTGCGCTACTTATACGATCTTGAATTTGTGCAGTAACATCAATAAGATATTTTTGCAATGCTTGTGCAAGTTTCTTTCTTCTCTTTGGACTTTTCTCTTTCTCTAATTTTTCTTTTTTCTTTTTTACAGAATTATCCACAGCAGTTACAAACTCTTGTAGTTTTTTATTTTTTTTGTAGTTTTTCTTTGTCTCCTTTACAAGTTGGCTGTATTCTGCATCGTCCAGTGTTAATTGTTCAACCTCTTTTTTCATGTTAGCAACAATTGTACGAAATTCTTCTGCGGAACCAACCTGTCTACCATCACCATTTTCATATGTGACAGTGCCTCCATTTTTTCCGTCATACGAAATAATTTTTAATTTATTTTCTGCATCATTCGTATCATAATAAACAGTTTTAGTGCGACCGAACTCTTTCACTAGCGACAAAAAAGTATCTGCGTGTTGCATTTCTTCTTCAATTTGTTTAATAGCTGCGTCAACGTATGTCTGTAATTTTTTTACCTCAACTGCTCTCTTTTTTTTATTTTTCATATTTATCACACCACGTTCTGCCTTCACTTTTCTACCTGTTTGATCCAAGATACTCTTTATTCGTTTATTTTTTGAATAATCTTTTTTTGCACGCTCAACGACATCATCATATTTTTCCAATGACACTTCAATTGTTTGTTTATTTGATTCTACTGTATTTTTTTCATTCTGTGATTTTTCCTTTTTGTCAACAGCGTCTTTCCTTCTCTGCTCTTCAATCGCAATTTTTTCCTGAACAATTTTATGTAATTTTTGTGCAGCCTGCATCTTGAATTCTTTCAACTCTTTTATCGCATTATTTTTTTCTGTTCCCTTTTTTAATTTATCAATAGCTTTATCCATTTTAGATACCTCTTTTTGGATAACACCAAGCTCTTCTCTGATCATTAAATTATCCTTTCCATGATCTTGTGCTTCCTCCTTAGCTTCATGCCATGATATTTTTTCCTCAACATTATCTATCTCCTGAGCCTTCCCTGTTGTTAATTTTCCATCTACTTCAACACTAACAGGCCTATTCTTATTCCCAACTTTTTTTGAATCTTCAAAAAAAGTAAGTAGTTCACCATCTTGTTCTGCTTGAGTTTTTTTATCACCTTCTATGTTAGATATTTTCTCCTGAACAATGTCAACATCTGCGAGCTCGGCCATTTCTTCTACTAATTCTTTAATCTTCCAAATCAAATCATTTTGTATAGTAACAACTTTCATACTAGTTGTTATCTCATCAACAAATTCAAGATCCATAAATTTATCCATTGCTTCACGAACAGCATCGACAGATTTGTCAAATGCTTTTTTTACATCTTTGTCTGCAATTTCATCACCTGCATCACGCACGTCAACAAATACGCTGAGAATACCCTCAAATTGTTCCTTATATATTTCATACTGTGAATTCAGCTTTTCTAATTCCTTTTTTTCTTGCTCAGAATCCATTTGTGCACCTACTTGCACATCTTTCAACGCACCAAAACCATTGTCGGTAGCCATACCTCCATTACCTTAAAAATTTATTTTGTTTGTGGTATAATTATACCATACTTATACTAACAAAAAAATAAATGACCAAGAAAAATAAAATTATCCATTTTTCAATTCTCGGAATTATCATTTTACTTGCGATTATTGTACGTGTGTGGAATATTGATTCTGTGCCTAGTGGCATTTACCCTGACGAAGCAAACAATGGCACAAACGCCTATGATGCACAATTAACTGGTGACTACCAATGGTTTTATCCTGACAACAACGGACGTGAAGGATTATATCTCAATTTTATGGCTATTGCCTTTAAGCTTTTTGATGTAAACTTACTCACGTTGAAATTGCCGTCAATTATTATGGGTGTGCTAACTGTCATTGGTGTATATTTCCTTTCTCGTGAATTATTTATCTCCAAACCACGCCTTGCACTCATTGCCAGTTATCTCACTGCAGTAAGCTTTTGGGCAATAAACTTTTCCCGTATTGCTTTTCGAGCAATTATGATGTTACCCATCCTCACTTTCTCATTTTATTTTATTTTTCGTGGTATTCGCACAAATAAATGGTGGAACTTTGCTCTCGCTGGATTTATTTTTGGACTTGGCTTTCATACATACATTGCATTTCGTATTGCACCTGCACTACTCGTTGTGTTATTCATTTTATTACTTTTACAATATGGTGTAAAATTGTTCAAACAACACTGGAAAAATGCAATTATTTTTATATTATTTACCATCATTAGTGCATTCCCGATATTTTATACACTCAACGCACACCCAGAATTCTTAAATTCACGCACTGGTGATGTATCGATCTTTGCAAATAGTGAAGATGGACTCGCAACAACATTGACACACACGGTCACAACATCACTGCTGAAATTTAATGTGTACGGTGACCCCAACTGGCGTCACGGATTTCCACCATATCCAACACTTGAATCATTTGTAGGCGTAATGTTCATAGGCGGCATCATTCTCTCAGCGATCATATTTTTTCTCTATCTTTATCGTCGCTTTTTCAAAAAGATACATAACCGCAAACTCGTAACACATGGATTACTTCTTGCGTGGTTTTTTGCCTTTCTTGCGCCAGAATTTCTCACTGTAGAAGGCTTACCGCATTCCTTACGTTCTATTGGCACATTACCTGTTGTTTATATTTTTGCAGCGTTCTTTATTAATTTCCTTATTGAACGAGCGCAAAAACATTCACACACTGTTTATATGATTGTATCTGTTATTATACTCACATTACTACTGTGTTCTGGATTTCTCAGTATTATCAAATATCATGTATTCTGGGCAACAAATGCACAGCAAGCACAAGCATTCAATAAATCACTCACAGATATTGCACGTTACATCCCATCTCTGCCACAGGACACACCGAAATATATCATCGCGGGACCACTTGAACGATTACCCATTATACTACTCAATGAAAACACACCAAATATGTACCCCTTATACGAAGACGAACTTGCCAAGATCGACACAAGAAAAGATTTCTATGTTTTACTCCCACATTATAATGATACAATAATTAAATACTTAAGCGACAGACAAAATGTGTCTGTAGAAATAATTCCTACAAACCTAGAAACTGAGTTTATTGTTATACGATCTCTTACCAATTAAACGATCTAACTTTTTAATTCTTCATTATTGATTATGATCACGAAACATTATAAATTAATTATCACTTTTATTATACTTTTCATGGCAACAGTTTCGTTTTCTCTTGCGTGGAATGATTCTCTCACATACGATGAGGTTGCCCACATCCCTGCTGGTTTTAGTTATGTTGCTCAAAATGATTATCGACTCAATCCTGAGCACCCTCCACTACTTAAAACGCTCTCTGGACTTGCGATACTGCCGCTACAACCACATTTTGACTGGACACAATCCTTTTGGACCACAGCGAATAACTACGGCGAATACGGTCAATGGGACGCAGGGCGCCATCTCCTCCATCATGCAGACAATGACACCGATTGGATTGTCTTTTTAGCCCGTGCCCCTATTGTTATTATGTCGTTACTCTTTGGTCTTTTCCTCTTCTTTTGGGGCAAAAAACTTGGTGGCATCATCACAGGACTCTTTGCACTGATCCTTTACGCATTTGATCCAAATATTTTAGGGCATAATCATTTTGTCACAACTGATATTGGCATTGCAATCGCAATCAGTATCGCTTTTTATTTTTTCTTACAATTTCTCAAAAAGCCAACATGGACAAATGCACTACTTGGTGGATTAGCATTAGGACTTGCACAAGTAACTAAATTTTCTGCAATTTTATTGTTACCACTTTTTGTCATTTTTTTACTGACATATCCTCTCATAAAATATTATAAAGTAGATGAAAATCGATGGAAAACCATCGGGCTTTATATTCTCAAGGGAATTTTTTCTCTTGTAATTATGTTCTTTGTGATATGGATTGTTTATATACCTGTGACATATAAAATGGACGCGACCATATTACCTCCCATCACACAAATAAAAAGCCAGCCAGAAAAATATGGGCGTGATGTACATCTCTCAAAATTTATTCTTGCAACAAATGAGCGAACAATTACTCGACCTCTTGCTGTTTACACACAAGGACTCATGCAAGTTTTTGGCAGAGTTGATGATGGTAATGTCACGTATTTTATGGGTACAGTATCTTCAGATGCTTCTGTTTGGTATTTCCCATTTGTTTTTATAGCCAAACAAACACTTGTGCACTTATTTTTCTACACCATTGCCATCACATTTTTTATTGTAATGATTGCTCGTGGCACAGTAAATCTGTTTACACAAAATTTCAAAATTTCATTGAAAAAATTTCGTGCTTTTATATTGAATCGATTTAATGAAATCGCGCTTGGAATTTTTATCATTTTTTATAGCTACTTATCTATCACTGGAAATCTCAACATTGGATTTCGGCATCTCTTCCCGATGATGCCATTTATCTATCTCCTGAGCGCAAAAACGATTATTGATTCATACAAAAACCTTCGCAATCCAAAACGTAAGCATGCTATCCGTGGTATTTTTATTGCGCTCATTGTTACACTTGTCGCTATTGTAATCAACGTGTATCCATACTACACATCTTATTTCAACGTACTCTTTGGTGGACCAAAAAATGGCCATACTTTTGTAACTGACTCAAATGCAGACTGGGGACAAGATCTCAAACGACTGAAAATTTATCTCACTGCACATCCAGAAATTGATAAAATTCGCGTTGATTATTTTGGTGGTGATGATATTCATAATCGACTAGGACAAGACAATTATGAATTATGGTGGGACAGTAAGCGACCAATTGAGCCTGGATATTATGCAATCTCAACATTATTCCTACAAGAATCAATTCACTCTACAGATCGCGCGTACGATGATAGTTACAGATGGACGGAAAATTTGCAACCAATTGAACAAATAGGCACATCTATTATGATTTATAAAGTTGAGTAAAATATAAATTTACTAACCAAAAATAAAAAATGTACATTTAAATGTACATTTTTTATTTTATGTTACACTGATAATTATTTTTCTTTGCAAAAGCAATTAGAACTGTCCCAATTTGCTCTGGATACTCTGTATATGCACGAATCTCTTGAATACTAGCAGTGCCTCGAATTTTAAGTAATAGTCCGCTGTCCATAGACATTATTTTTATAGCATGTTTTCCGCCTCTGATGCCATGCTTTATAAATCCCACAGAAATTTTATCTACTAGAACATTCTTTTGCAACAAATCAACAATTTTTTCTGCAGAAGGAATTACAGTAGTATGTTTACCAGTAATTTTTCCACCCTGTTTGTGTCCTTTTGACATAATATAGATCAATAAAAATTCTTATATTTAGTTTATCATACAAAATAAAAACAAGGTAACGTTAGGGTAACGTTACCCTAACGTTACTTCTATAAACCTACAAGATGCATTATCACTATATTATTAGGCTATTATAAATATACTCTATCATAACCCTTTGTAAACTCTATTTCAAAAGGACAGACACAAGGCATTGTCCATACAAAATTTATAAAAATGAAAAAAAACAGGTTGTAAGCCCTGTTTCTGCGAGATAAGAGAGTGACCCATTTAATGACGTCATTAAATGGGTCATTCTTTTTAAATCTCAATATCTTCTTTCACAATACCCTTAGTAACATTGATATCTCCATGTTTTTCAAAGATGTGACCACCTGCTGGTTGTCCTTTTACTTTCATTGTGTAGTTTCCATCTTCTGT
>JAOZUJ010000152.1 GCA_029938745.1 Candidatus Moraniibacteriota bacterium | reverse complement strand
GATCAATACTTCCATTTCAAGTATGCGTATCTACTGCGTACCGAGGGATGGGATGTGGTGGAACATTTTAAGTGGATTCAGGCTTCACCAGAGCCTACAGGAGGCGGTCGCTATGAAGTAAATCTCTTTCAAGCTTCGCTTGTTCCATTCACATATTTCTCCGATTGGCTTGTGGGACTGCGTTTTGCAGAAGCGATGTATGCAAGTATCATTATTGCACTTGTTTATTATATTATGCGCAAGGAGCGTGTGCGGTATCCATTATTTTTTGCGCTCTTTTTGGCCAGTTCAGCATTTTTTATGTCACGTATATTACTCAGTAGAGCATTTGTCCTTATGCTTGGACTCATTTTTCTTGAGATGTATTTTGCAATTCACAAGAGATACATCCCATTATTTTTTGTCGTTGTCTTACATGTTTTGTGGCATCAAAATACGTATTTTATGCCACTAGTTATTATTGGCATTGTTGAGTTCTCTCGTTATTTTATGGAGAGAAAAATTGATATCAAAAATATATTTGCAACTGTTGGTGGAATTATTGTAGGAATGGCGTTTTTTCCTGGATTTCCACGATCGCTTGTCAGTTGGATGAGTACGCTCTTTGGCATCAGAGAAAATAGTACAGGGACGACAGGTGGTTCACTTGGTGGTGGTGAGTTGAACATAATTGATTTTTCATCGTATTTTTTTGGAGAGATGGCGATATTTATTTTGCTGGCGATAAGTATTTTTTTAATCGTATTTTTGTATGTGAAGCGACAGAAAGATCAGCAAAAAAGAAAGAAAAAAAGGCAATTTGATGTGATCGATAAAGTACATTTACACTGGATATATAGTTTAGTGATCTTTCTTTCTATTGTCATACTTGGATCCATTACGATAAGTGGACGATTTTTTGATTTTATGTTTGCAACGATCGTGCTTCTGCTTGCTTTTATTGTGACTATACTTCTTGATTCAAAATTTCTTTCTTTTAAAAAAGAAACTATCGAATGGATGAATGTATTTGTATGGGTTTTTGTTGCTGTTTTGTTTTGTGGGTCGATGAAATCTGTGTATGATCGAGCAAATGCTTTTGATTATCATCCAGCAAAGCTAGCGGCTGAGTGGATTGATGCAAATTCAAATACTGGTGAAAAGGTGTATTTAAATAATTGGAGTCATTTCAATATGATGTTTTTTGCAAATTCAAATAATGTATATTCTATGGGGATAGAACCATATTCTTTGCGGGTATATGATGAGAGTCTGTATTGGAAATATTATAATATTTTTAAACATAAATACTATTGTGAATTGCAAGAGGATTGTACACAAGAGGTGATGGATACTTTTGCACAGCTATCAGATGAAGAATCTAAAGATAAATTTCGGAAAGAAAATAGTAGAAAAATGATTCAATCTATCAAAAATGATTTTGGCTCACAATTTATATTGTCAGACTCAGAAGCATTGAATGAAGTAATTTTATTAAATTCTGATCTGGTGGAAGATCAGTTTGAAGTAAAATCAGAAAAATTTGATAAAGGTGGACATATGGAGTTCATGGTTTTTAAATTGAAATAGGGTTTTGAAAGTATAACTAAAACAATGATTGGAGAAATTTGAATAATTAAGTCTTTTTTGATTGTAAAAAAAATGGCATGTGGTATAATACGAAGATAAATACAAAATAAAGATAAAAATATGACAAAGAATTTTTTCTTACGCAATAAAGTAAGTCGAGGCATTTTTTTGGTGTTTGGG